>CAYNHD010000180.1:0-8165 GCA_964396775.1 uncultured Thermoflexus sp.
GCCGCAGCCGGTGCAGTCTTCGGGCGCAACCTGGAGGGTGTACTTCATGCCCTTCCACTCGCGGCCCTTCGCCTCGGTGAATTTGAAGGTCTTGGGCGAACCGTTTTCGGCGTACTGGGCGTCGTAGACCTTCATGCGGATGGTGGCGTGCGGGCAGACGTAGGCGCACTGATTGCACTGGATGCAGACTTCGGGTTCCCAGACGGGAATCTCGGTTGCCACCGTGCGCTTCTCGTACTGCGTGGTGGCCGTCGGGTACGTGCCATCAATGGGCATGGCCGACACGGGCAGCAGGTCGCCGCGCCCGGCGATGATCTCGGCAGTCACGTCCTGGACGAACTCCGGCGCGTATTCCGGCACGGGCGGGCGCATGGAGAACTTGCTGGTGACTTCGCCGGGATAGCTGACGCGCTCGATGCGATCTACCGCCACCTCAGCGCCGCGAATGTTCATATCCACGACCTTGCCGCCCTTGCGCCCGTAGGTGTCCTCGACCGCCGCGCTGATCATCTCCATCGCCTTCTCCTCCGGCAGCACGCCGGAAATCTTGAAGAAGGCCGCCTGCATGATGATGTTGATGCGCCCGCCCAGCCCAACCGATTTGGCGATGGAGTCAGCGTCAATGACGTAGAACTTGGGCTGCTTGTCAATGATCTGCTGCTGCACCTCGCGCGGGAGATGATCCCACACCTGGGCGGCGCTGTAGGGGCTGTTGAGCAGGAAGGTGCCGCCCTGCTGAAGCTGGCCAAGCATGTCGAACTGCTCAAGGAAGGTGAACTTGTGGCAGGCGATGAAGCCCGCCTGCTTGATCAGGTAGCTGCTGCGGATGGGCTTGCGCGAGAAGCGCAGGTGCGAGACCGTGCGCGCGCCGGACTTCTTGGAGTCGTAGACGAAGTAACCCTGGGCGTAGTTGTCGGTCGCCTTGCCGATGATCTTGATCGAGTTCTTGTTGGCCCCCACCGTGCCGTCCGCGCCCAGCCCGAAGAACAGCGCGCGGTGCACGTCGTTGCCTTCGGTAGAAAAGTTGTCGTCCCAGTCCAGGCTGGTGAAGGACACGTCGTCCACGATGCCGATGGTGAAGTGATTCTTCGGCTTGGCGGCGGCCAGGTTGTCGAAGACCCCCTTGGCCATCGCCGGGGTGAACTCCTTGGAGCCGAGGCCATAGCGCCCGCCGACGATCAGCGGCATCCTGTCCCAGGAGCCGTTGGCAATCGCCTCCGCGAAGGCCGTGATCACGTCCTGGTAGAGCGGCTCGCCCGCCGCGCCCGGCTCTTTCGTCCGGTCGAGCACGGCGATGGATTTGACCGTCTTGGGGACGGCAGCGACCAGCGCCTCGCCAACGAACGGACGGTACAGGCGGACCTTGAGCACGCCGATCTTCTCGCCGCGCGCCAGCATGTAGTCCACAAGCTCGTGCGCCACCTCCGCGCCAGAACCCATCACGATCACGATGCGCTCGGCGTCGGGCGCGCCCACGTAATCGAACAGGTGATACTGGCGGCCCACCACTTCGGCGAAGCGATCCATGACCTTCTGGACGATCCCTGGCGTGGCGGCATAGAAGGGGTTGACCGTCTCGCGGCCCTGGAAGTAAACATCGGGGTTCTGCGCCGTGCCGCGCAGCACCGGGCGGTCGGGCGACATGCCGCGCATCCGGTGCGCCAGCACGAACTGATCGTCAATGAGCGCGCGCAGGTCCTCGTGCGTAAGCTGCTCGATCTTCTGGATTTCGTGCGATGTGCGGAAGCCGTCGAAGAAGTGGACAAATGGCACGCGCGATTCCAGCGTGGCGGCCTGGGCGATCAAGGCGAAGTCGTGCACTTCCTGGGGGCTGCCCGACGCCAGCAGCGCCCAACCCGTCTGGCGCACGGCCATCACGTCCGAATGATCTCCAAAGATTGACAGGGCGTGCACGGCCAGCGAGCGCGCCGAGACGTGGAAGACAGTCGGGAGCAGTTCGCCGGCGATCTTGTACATGTTGGGGATCATCAGCAGCAAGCCCTGCGACGCCGTGAAGGTCGTCGCCAGCGCGCCGGTGGTCAGCGCCCCGTGAATGGCCCCCGCCGCGCCGCTCTCGGCCTGCATTTCGGTGACATCGGGTACCGTGCCCCAGATGTTCTTCACGCCGGCAGCCGAAAGCTCGTCGGCTTCTTCGCCCATCGGCGACGACGGCGTGATGGGATAGATCGCGATGACCTCATTGAGGGCGTGGGCTACCTGGGCGGCAGCACTGTTGCCATCAATCGTCACCATGTTGCGGGACGATTTATCACTTGCCATCAATTTCCTCCTGTGTCCTCTTGCCGAACAACCGCGCGCCAGACGCGCGGTCTGGCCGGCAATGATCGCTCGGCAAGCCATGCAGTGCAAACATTGGAAGCACGGTGAGAGACGGTTAGCAGATCACGAGCACAACTTCACCCGGTTTCAACGTTTTCCCAGTCGCTTCGCCAAGAGTCTAGACCGTTTGCCGGGGCCTCAGTAGTGTGGAATGTCAGGATATGGATGATGAGTGTCACTTTTACCCCGGCACGCAGCCGCAGGGCCACCTGAGACGGTATAATCTGCACAGACCCGTGCACATTGCACCCGCGACTTCTGACCATGCCCAAGACCTCGCTTGTTCTGTTCGACATTGACGGCACGCTGCTCCACTCCGGCGGCTGCGGGCGCGCGGCGACGCGCCTGGCCGTCCAAGACGTGTTCGGCACCACCGGCGTCCTCAATGACGTGAGCTTCGCCGGCAAGACCGACTGGCAGATTCTGCTGGAGGCGCTGACTCCGGCGGGCATTGTCGCCGGGGAGATCGAGCGCCGCCTCTCTGAGTACAACCAGGTCGTCGCCCGCCGGCTGGCCGCGATCATCGGCGAGTGCCCGGTCAGGCCATGCGCGGGCGCGCTGACACTGATCGCTGCGCTGCGCGCCAACCCCGCTGTGCTGATGGGCCTAGTCACGGGCAACATGGCCGGGCTGGTGCCGATCAAGCTGCGGGCAGCGGGCTTCGACCCCGCCGACTTCCCCATTGGCGCGTTCGGCTCGGAGGGCTGGGATCGGGCCATGTTGCCGCCGCTGGCGCTGGCGAGGGCCAACGCCTTCAACGGGGCGGACTTCGCGCCCGACCGCGTGGTGATCATTGGTGACACGCCCGGCGACATCGCCTGCGCGCACAGCATCGGCGCGCGAACCATCGCCGTCGCCACCGGGCCGTTCAGCGCCGACGAACTGGCCGCCCACCAGCCGGACGGCCTTTTCCCCACGCTCGAAGACACGAGCGCCGTGCTGCGCGCCATCCTGAACGGCCAGCGCGGCACCTGAGCGCGCGCCCGCTATGTCCCGCCGCTCACCGTCCAGGGGAACGCTCGCGCTCGGCATAGCCCTCGGCGCAATCGGCGTTGTGTGCGTGGCGGGTGGACTCGCGCTGCTCGGCTGGCGGATTCTGGCCCCTGACGACGCGGTGATCGCGCCACCCCACCTCTTTGGCACGCCCGAACCCACGCCGACGCCGGGGCTGCTCGGTACGGCCCTGCCCGCGCCGCCGTTGCCCCCCGCGCTCACCCAGGTGGTGATCCTGCCGGTCAGCGAGCCGCCCACGCCGACAGCGACCGCCATCCCGACGGACACCCCTGCCCCCAGCGACACCCCCACCAGTACGCTCACGCCGTCGCCGGCTGAGCCATCGCCAGCCGCGCCGCCGCAAGAGACGCTGACTCCGGCCCCCTCCGTGACGCCTACGCCCGCGCCATCGGCCACGCCCACTGTGACGGAGACCGCGCCGACCCTCACGGCGACGCCGATCCCGACGATCCCGACGCTTCCGCTGACCGCATCACCGACGCCCATCTCCGGCGCGCCGCCCACGCGCATCCGCATCGCTGCCATCGGCCTGGACGCGCCGGTTGTGCCGGTCGGCCAGCACGCAGTCACGCTGGACGGCGAGCTATTCAGCCAGTGGGACGTGCCCCCCACGCGCGCCGCCGGCTGGCACCAGACCTCCGCGCCGCTGGGCGCGCCCGGCAACACCGTCCTCAACGGGCACCACAACGTCTATGGCGAGGTCTTCCGCTATCTGGCGGCGCTGAAGCCGGGCGACTGGATCGCGCTCGACGCTGCTGACCGGCGCTACCATTACGTGGTCGTGCAGACCATGACCCTGGCCGAGGAAGGGCAGCCGCTCGACGTGCGCGCCGAGAACGCGCGGTGGATATTGCCGACGGCGGACGAACGTGTTACGCTCGTAACGTGTTGGCCGTCCTACGCCAACACGCACCGGCTGGTGGTCATCGCCCTGCCGCTATGGGACGTGATCCCGCCCGCCGACATCCCGTAACCGCGCCGCTGGCCCCTCACCTGGGCCGCGCCGTGTAGCGGGTGCGTGAAGAGGTTGTCGGGGCGTATTGCAATACGCCCCTACGGGGGCGCACAGAGCAGCGCCCCTACCTGACGGGTTCTGCACGCATCCTGCGTAGCAATGGGGAACGCATAATGATCCAGTTTCTGGCAATTGTGCTGGCACCGATCCTGAACCTGCCCGTGATCCGCCGCGTGCGGCGCAATCATGGCCTGGAGCACGCCACGATCCACGTCCTCAGCCGCAAGGTCAAGAACCTGAGCATGGCCGGGCGCTCCACGTCCAGCGGCTTCTACCTCTACGGCAACGTGCCCACGTCCGAAATCGAGGCTGCCGTCGGCGAGGCGCTGGGCCGCATGAAGCACGGCGAGCACGGCCTGGCCATTCACCCCAACTGCGGGACGGGCCTGGTGACCGCCGGCGTGTTGACCAGCCTGGCGACGCTGGTCGGCACGAGCGGGATGCGCAGCGGCATTCTGGAGCGCCTCTCGCGCCTGCCCACCATCATCCTGCTTTCCACGCTGTCGCTGATTCTGGCCCAACCGCTGGGGCTGGCCCTGCAGCAGCACGTGACCACACTCGGCGATCTGGGCGATCTGGAAGTGGTCACCATCAACCGCTACGAGTTCCCCATCCCCCTGGCCGGGCAGCGGCTGACCGTGCACTACGTGCGCACGCGGTCGGGCTGACCGGCACGAGATCGCGCCATGAGCCGCAGCACGCCCACCTTCTACGTCCTGCACGGCCCGGACGAGTTCACCTGCCGCGCCCAGGTGCAGGCCATGCGCGCGCAGATGGGCGATCCTGGCACCGCCGACCTGAACATCACCGTCTTCGACGGCAAGGACGCGACGGCGGCGGATGTGCTGTCGGCGGCGCGGGCCATCCCCTTCCTGGGCGAGAAGCGGCTGGTCATCGTCGAGGGGATGCTCTCCTGGCTGACGCGGCGCGGCGCGGGCAAAGCCGCCAAAGACGAGTTGGCGGCGCTGGCCGAGGGCCTGGACGACTTGCCGCCCTGGGCGCGCGTCGTCTTCGTCGAGAACGTCACCCTGCCCGATAGCCACCCCATCCTCAAGCTGGCCAGGACAGCGCCCAGCGGATTCCACAAGACATTCGACCCGCCGCGCAACCCGGCGCGTTGGATCGCTGAGCACGCCTGCAGCGCCTACGGCGCGGAGATTGAGCCGGCGGCGGCGGCGGCCCTGGCCGCCGTCACCGGCGACGACCTGCGCGCGGCGGACAGCGAATTGAGCAAGCTGGCCGCGTACACGGGCGGCGAGCGCCCCATCCGCGAGGCGGACGTGGCCCTGCTGACGCCCTACGTGGCCGAGGCGAGCATCTTCGAGATGGTGGACGCACTGGGCCGGCGCGACGGCGCGACTGCTGCCCGCCTGCTGCACCGCTTGCTCGACGATGGCGAGCCGCTGCCCATCTTCGGCATGATCATCCGCCAGTTTCGCCTGCTGATCATGGCCCGCGAGTTCCTCAACGAGGGCGGCTCGCCGCGCCAGACCGGGAATGCCCTGGGCGTTCACCCTTTCGTGGGCGAGAAGGTCGCCGCGCAAGCCAGGGCCTTCACCCAGGAACATCTCGAAGCGATCTACCGCCACCTGCTCGACACCGACGTAGCCATCAAGACGGGCAAGGTGGAAGCGGCGCTTGCCCTCGATTTGCTCATCGCGGGCATCGCCTCCTGAACGCTCTCAAGACATTCTCATCTTCCTCTCCCCCAATCCTTAGGGGTCTGCGCTATGGTGGCACCAGGCGGGTGTAACCTTTCTGCGTCCGGCGCGTACAGATTCGTAGGGACGTAGGGCCATATGCCCTACGAGAACGCGCACTCCTTCACCGGAAAAGGACACTCGCCATGTTCGAGTTGGGACTCTGCGGATGCCTGCACTGGCTGTGGATTGTGATCGTCGGTGGGACGGCTGGCTTCCTGGCCGGCTACGTTATTCGCGGGCGGGGCTACAACCCGGTCGGCAATGTGCTGCTGGGCATGGCAGGCTTCTTCGTGGGCAGCCTGCTCTTTGGGCGGATGGGCACGGCGGGCCTCTGCGGGGCCGTGATCGTCTCGTTTCTGGGCGCTCTGGTGCTGATCGCCGGGGTACGCCTGCTGGTTGATTCCGATTTCGCCAAATAGCGCGTTTGCCCCACGAACCGGGTTCTACGAGTTGGGATGGGACTACGATGCGACCAAAACAGTTTCAGACAGACCCCAACCGGACGCAGATCGTTGAGATCGTCGGGCGTCTGGACAACGCGCACGCCACGACCCTGACCGGGCACGCGGAAGACGCGCTGACTCATGGCCGCGCGCACCTGATTCTCGACATGAGCGCCGTCACCTTCATCAGCAGCGCCGGGCTGCGCGCCCTGGTGCAGATCACCAGGCGGACAGCGGCGGCGGGCGGCTCGCTGACCCTCATGAACCCGTCCGAGCCGGTCGAGAAAGTGCTCGAACTGGTGGGGTTGGATACGGTCCTCCGCATCACGTTTGACCCGCAGTGGAATCCCCTGCAGCCGGGCGCGCCTGGCGTCACCCGGCAGACGTGCCTCCTCGCCTGATCGCTCGCATCCAGCCCGCGCCACGCGCCCTTCGCTGTGCTACAATAGCGGGTGGGCTGTGCCCCACGAGATATTTGACCCAAGAATGAGCCGCGCCGCCCAGCGCGTCACCGGGCAGTGGTGACGATCCGGCTGGCGGCTGACGGCGCTTCCTCAAGGAGACTTCGCAATGAGCGAGACGAAGACGGCCTGGATCAGCGAGGAGATCGCGCAGCTTAAGGCCCAGGGATTGTTCACTCACATCCGCACGCTGGACAGCCCACAGGGGGCCTGGCTGGTGGTGGATGGCAGGCGCGTGCTCAACTTCTCGTCCAACAACTACCTCGGCCTGGCCAACCACCCCCAGGTGGTAGCGGCGGCCAAGCGAGCGATGGACAGATACGGCGTGGGGCCGGCGGCGGTGCGCACCATCGCCGGGACGATGACCCTGCACGTGGAGCTAGAGCAACGGCTGGCGGCGTTCAAGGGCGTCGAGGCGGCGATCACTTTTCAGAGCGGCTTCAACGCCAACCTGGCGACGATCCCGGCGCTGGTCGGGCGCGGCGACGTGATCTTCTCCGACCGGCTCAACCACGCCAGCATCATTGACGGCTGTCGCCTGTCGCGGGCGCAGATCGTCGCCTATGAGCACTGCGACCCCGACGACCTGCGCCGCCAGATCGCAGCAACGACCGAGTACGGGCGGCGGCTGATCGTCAGCGATGGCGTTTTCAGCATGGACGGCGACATCGCGCCGCTGCCCGCGCTCTACGAGATCGCCGCCGAGCACGACATCCTGCTGATGGTGGACGACGCGCATGGCGAGGGCGTGCTGGGCCGGGGCGGGCGCGGCATCGTGGATCATTTCGGACTGCACGGCAAGGTGGATATTGAGGTCGGCACGCTGAGCAAGGCCTTCGGCGTGGTGGGCGGCGTGGTCGCTGGCAGCCAGGTGATCGTGGACTGGCTGCGCCAGCGCGGGCGACCGTTCCTGTTCAGCAGCGCCATGACCGTGCCGGACGTGGCCGCGTGCCTGGCCGCTGTAGACTTGCTGGAGGCGAGCACCGACCTGGTGGACCGGCTGTGGCAGAACGCCGAGTACTTCAAGAGCGGCATGAAGGCGCTGGGCTTCGACACCGGTCTCAGCGCCACACCCATCGTGCCGGTCATGCTGGGCGAAGCGCCGCTGGCGCAGCGGTTCAGCCGCCGCCTGTTTGAGGAAGGGTTGTTCGCCATGGCCATCGGCTTCCCGACGGTGCCGCAGGGCAAG
>CAYNHD010000181.1:0-8154 GCA_964396775.1 uncultured Thermoflexus sp.
CAGACGCAATCGATCTGCCGTGTCCTTCTCCTTTCTATCATACTAGACGCAGAGGACGCGGCGAAGAGCCAGCAGAACGCTCTTGTCTATCTCTTCTCTGCGCTCTCTGCGCCTCTGCGGTGATCTCTTGCCCCAGAGATGAGATACGCCCTTAACAGACGACTTCCGACGCCTTCCCCCGACTTTGGAAGTCTGGAAGGACATCACCGGGCGCGGATCAGCCTGCCCCGCTGCCCCCCGATGGACAGCCGCTCGTCGGGGCGCTGCTCTGTGCGCTCCGGTTTGCCTCACCCCCTGGCCTCGCTGCGCTCGGCTTTTCCCCCTATCCGTTAACGGATAGGGGGAGGCGAGGCGCGCCAGCGCCGAGCGGGGGTGAGGTAGAGCCAGGCACTCACGCCGCTCAACAGCCCCGCGCCGCTCTCTCGCTCAGGATGTCTCGCTCAGCCGGTAGCCGATGCCGCGCACGTTGACGATGATGTTCGGGTTCTGCCCCGAAGCCTTGAGCTTGCGGCGCAGATTGCTCACATGCGGGCGAATCACCTCGCGCGCTTCGGTCTCGTCCAGCACGTAGTTGCGCACCTCGCGCACCAGTTCCGAACAAGGCACCACCCGCCCGCGATGCGCCGCCAGGTAGAGCAGCAGGTCGAACTCGGTCGGCGTCAGGTCAATGGGCTTGTCGCCGACCGAAATCTGGTAGCGGCCAGGGTAGATGGTCAGCGGGCCGATGGTCATCGTCGTGACGGGCGTCACAACGGGCGTGCCAGCGGCAGCCCCGGCCTTGCCCGCTGCGGCGCGCTCGGCTTCGCCGCCTGCCCCGGCCAATTCCTCGATATTCTCGCGGATGGCGCTCAGCAGTTGGCGGCGGTGCTTGAGGTTGCGCGCCCGCTCCAACCCTTCGGAGACGCTGTTGCGGATGTCCTGGCTGCTGCTGGGCTTCACCAGGTAGTCGTGTGCGCCCAACCGCAGGCTTTCGATGGCCGTCTCCAGGCTGGCGTAGCCCGTCAGCAGAATCACCACCGCGTCGGGAGCCTGCTCCTTGATCCGGGCCAGCAGCTCAACACCGCTCAGGCCCGGCATACGGATGTCAGTCAGCACCACGTCGTATTCCTGGCGCTGCATCATCTCCAGCGCCTCTTCGCCGGTCTCGGCAGTGTGCACCTGGTAGCCCAGGCGCTGCAACGTTTTGCTGATCGAGTAGCGGATCGCCCCTTCGTCGTCCACGACCAGAATATGAGCTTCTTGTGGAGTCTCCATCGCCTATGCGCCTCAACAAGTGATAACGAGGACCCGCCAACAGCCTGCGCGCGATTGGCCCTGGCATCTGGTTGCCGGTCATGGCCGCCGGTGAAAACCGCCTCTCTCCAGAACCCATCACCGCAACGCAGACCGGGGCCGCTGAACGCGCACCACTGCGGATGTCCTCATAAGGGCCGGGGTTGCTGCCGATCATTCATCTTATCTTAACTATAGCTGAACGTTGGCAAAAACGCAAGTGTCTGTTAACTCTGACAGTAGGCTAAAAACAAATGGGGTAAGTTGCCCGCTTAGATTCGGCGGCGAATCATCCGGCGCGCCGCCAGCCAACCACCACCCCCTCGCCGATCCTCTGCGCCGGGTCGTCGGGGGGCACGGCGAACGGCTCCGCCACCCGCGCGCGCAGTCCCCCCGCCGCCGGCGCGATGAACCAGGCGATGGCGTCGTCCACCACCAGCAGCGGCACGCGGTCGCGCCAACCCGCCGGCACGCGCAGGTTGATCAGCGTGTCGGCCAGCTTCTGCGACCGCCCGCCCATCCCGCGCGGGCGGAAGCGGTCGCCGGGCCGCCGCACCCGAAGCCACAGCCGCGCCCCTGCGGGCACAACCAGCGCCGCCGTCAGCGGATCGGCGTGCAGGGCGGGCAGATCGTCGTCCGGCAGCAGCGGGCGCGCGCTGAAGACCCACGCGCCGCAGGCGACCTCCACCCGCTCGCCGGGGCCGAAGGCGGGGCCAGCGCGCTCGCCCGGCAAAGCCGGCGCGTCGCCGCCCACCTCAACCGCGCCCGCGCGCTCGCTGGCGATGATCAGCGCGTCGTAGCCCACGCGCAGCGTCAGCCCGCCCGGCAGAGTCGCCCGCGCGCCGACCTGCCCACCGGCGCTCACGGCCAGGGCGCGCTCGACGTGCTCGAAGGTCACGTCGCGCAGCGCCGGGCGCAGCCGCCACACCGCCGCGCGGAGGATGTGGCGTTGGCTGCTCAGCAGCAGGCCGTCCCAGATGGCGCGGTCGAGCACAATAGAGTCTGGCGTCGCGCCCCGCAGCGCCCAGGCCCACGCCGCCTCTCCTGCCGCGCGCACCAACTCTGCGTCGGCGCGCAGCACGTCGGCGCTGCGGGCCAGCAGTTCGCGCACGTTCGGGTTGAGCGTCTCCAGGAGCGGCAATACCTCGTGGCGCAGGCGGTTGCGGAAATAGGTTGTGTCCTGGTTGGTCGCGTCCAGGCGCGGGGTGAGGCCCTGCGCGGTGATGTACTCGTCAATCTCCTGCCGCGACAAGCCGAGCAGCGGGCGAATGAGCACAGGCCAGGCGTCGGGAGCCGCCGGGGGACCGTCCAGCGGCGGGTCGCAGGCGATGGCCGCGTCTTCCAGCAGGTGGTAGTCGCTGAGGGGTGTGGCGGGCAGCATCCCCCGCAGGCCGCTCAGCCCGCTGCCGCGCAACAGGTGCATGAGCACCGTCTCGGCCTGATCGTCGCGCTGATGCCCCACCGCGACGCGCGCCGCCCCCACCTGGCGCGCCACGCGCAGCAGGAACGTATAGCGCACCTGGCGCGCGGCCTCCTCCACGCTCAGGCGGTGCGACCGCGCGATGTGGGCCACGTCCGCCCGCCCCACTGTGACCGGCAGCCCCCAGCCGAGCGCCGTGCGGCGCACGAAGTCCGCGTCCGCCGCGCCCGCCGCGCCGCGCAGCCCATGATCGAGCGTGGCGACGTGCAGGGCGATGTCCAGCCGCTCGCGCAGGGCCAGCAGCGCGTGCAACAGGACCAGCGAGTCCGCGCCGCCCGACACGCCAATCACCACCCGGTCACCGGGGGCGCACAGGGCGTGGCGCTCGACAGTCTCCGCGACGCGCGCCACCAAGCCGGACATGGTCCTACCGTTCCTGGCGATTCAGCCGCCGGAAATAGCCGTGCGAGATGCCGCGCAACTCTTCGAGCATGACAAACGCTTTGGGGTCCACCGCCTGCACCACTCTGACCACCGTGCTCACGTCGCGGTGAGTGACAACCGCCGTCACCGCGCCGACTTGCCCCTCAGCGCCCTGCCCGTAGGTCTCGGTTGCGCCAAAGCCCGCCTGGCGGATGGCGACCGCGATCTCGTGCGAGTAGCGCGGTGAAATGATGTGCACGGAGACGAAACGCTGGATCAGGCGCTGCTCCAGCGTCATGCCCAGGTAGCCGCCTACGGCGAAACCGACACTGTAGGCTCCGAGGTTCCAGATGTTGTTGAGGTTCGAGACGACGCTGCCCAACGCAACGGCGAAAATCAGCGTCTCGATGACGGCCAGCCCCGCCGAAGAGAGCTTCTGCCCACGCACGATCAGCACCAGGCGCACGGTCGTGATCATGTTGCCCACGACGCGCAGCAGGAAGATCCCTCCAGCCGTCAGCAGGGTATCGGGGTCCATGCTATCCTACTTCTCTCTTTCGCAGCGGCGTGCTCAGCCAGGCAGCCTGCGCCAATCACCGGCCAGCCCCCATCATACCACATTCCGGCGCGCGGCCCGGCGCAGGGGCGCGCCTGGTGTATACAGAACCACCAGCCGGCCTGGCCGCGCCAGCCTCACCCCTAGCCTCGCTGCGCCTGGTTTGCCCCCTCTCCACGACGTGGAGAGGGGGCGGCGAGGCGCGTTAGCGCCGGGCGGGGGTGAGGCCACGTATCAGCGCGGGAAGACGGACAACTGGTACGCTCCGGTCGCGCTGCCCCCCTGCCCGGCCTCCACCACCAGCCGGTAGTCGCCATCCAGCGGCAGCACGACAATCAGCGCCGTGCCAGAGGCCAGCGCCTCCCCGGAGGGCGCATACAGGGTCAGCAGGGGCACGAGCGCACTGCCGGGCAACGACTCGGCGGCGATCTCCCACACGTCATCCGCCCGGCCAGCGAACCGGTAGCCGTGCCGCGCCCCAGCCAGAGCCAGCTCGTTCTTGATCAGCGCGGGCGTGGTATGCGCCGCGAAGGTTACGTCGGGCGGCCAGTCTCCGCTTACGTCCGCGGCGTCCAGAGTCACTGTGCTTGTGATGCTCGCGCCAGCGCCGGGCGATGGCTCATCCGCCGGGCTGTCCAGCCGCGCCAGCAGCGCCAGCAACGCGACCAGCAGCACAAGCGGCAACGCAAATGCCGCGCCGTAGACCGCCCAGCGCGCGCGCCGCCATCGCTCCGGGGGGTCGGGCCAGTCGCCACCCTCCGCATAGGGGTCGGCACCAGGATCATCGCTGTCGTAAAACGGGTAGCCCGCGCTGTCGTCCGGCGGATCGTGCTGCGTCATGAGCCAGGCCCACTCCGCCTCAGCCCTCAATGATCGCGTCAACCGTCTGCTGGACCATCTGCGGGGTGATGCGGTCGTCGGTCAGATAGTCGCGGTGCATGATCTGGTAGAGCGTGGAAATCTCGCAGATGGGCACCACTGGCCCGTCGGCGGACAGGCGCACGTTAGGCGAGGTGAAAACCACGATGGCATAGACCGGCACGTTCTCCAGCCCGTGCCGGGCGAGGAACTTGCGCAGCGCGACCACATCGCGCACCACCTCGCGGGTAGGGTTGGTTCTGGCGGGGCGCAGCTTACCGTCGCGCGTCTGGTTGATCCACTCGGCCCGTTCGTTGATCCACGCGCCGGCGTAGTCTACGATGCGGAAGACCAGCGCCCCTGGCGGGCCAACGAGCACGGCGTCAATGTACCCCACGCGGCGCTTGCTGACATTGCGCAGGTAGGTGAAACGCTGGTCGAGGAACTGCCCCAGCCCCTCGCCCACCGCATAGGCCAGCGGATTGTCTTTCTGGAGCGTCAGCGCGCGGTATACGAAGGCCAGGCCGACTACCAGGGCCACCACCCCGCCCACGATCAGCAAGACCTGGAACAGATCGAAGAAGACCGAATCCCACAGCGGGAAGAAAATGAACAGCACCCCCAGGGCGATGGCGATTGCCCCGCCGAAAAAGGACAGGCCGCCCAGGAAGAGATAGTAGCGCCCGCGCCGGGTGATGTTCTGCGAAGGGTTGATGTTCTGCATCGCACGCTCAGCCTGTCGTCCATGCGCCGCGCACCGCGCGCGGTTGCCGCCGTCAGGCGCACCGCCACGCCAGACAGCGGGAGATTGTAGCGCCCAAGCCGCCCGCCGCCTATGACTCGGCGGTCCCTGATCGGGAAGCCGGAGCCGCCAGTCTGCTTTCGGGCGCGGCTTCCCGCGTGGGGAGGGTCGCGTTGGGGCCGGAGCCGCCAGGGGCAACAGCGGCAGAGACACCGGGCGTCTGTGGCGCGGCGACTGGCCCGGCGGCGCGGCGGCGCGCGGCGGCCAGCGCCTGGCGACGCGCGATCAGCGCGTCAAGCTGCGTTCGCAGTTCCGACATGGCGGGCAGCGGTTTTTCGAGCAGCAAATCCGCCTGGGAGATGAGCATGATCTGCTTTTCTTGCTCCGGCGAAATGCGGTAGGCGGTGATGAGCACGATGGCGATGTCGCCGAGCTTGGGGCTGCGTCGGATGCGCGCGGCGACATGGTGCCCATCCACGCCGGGCAGGCGGATGTCCAGGATTGCCAGCTCCGGCAGCTCGCCGCTGTAGGTGCCGGCGTCCACGCTGTCCACCCACTGCACAGCCTCGGCCCCATCCACAAAGGCCACGCCGTCAATGCCCCAAAGCTGGAACATCGTCACCAGGACGTCGTAAATATCCGGCTCGTCATCCACGACCATCCACGTCGCCAACGCCCTGCTCCTCCGCGCAGCACGTGCCGCGCCCATCGCCACGACTGCGCACCAGTGTACAATAAAGGCCGCCCCATGAGCAACCGAGGGGAAACGAGGGAGGCGGACAGGCTGAGATCGCTGGCGAAGCGCGTGCCTAGGGGTGCTCTGCTGCGCCCGGCTCTGAACGCCCCTCCCCCTGGCCCCTCCACGGCCAGGGAGGGAGAAAACATCCCCTCTGGCAGTCAAAGTCCCCCTGTCCGGCTCCGCTGAAGAGGGGGATTGAGGGGGAGAGGCAGATCAGACTTCCGGAGTCTGGCAGACTTCGGAAGTCTCTTGCGGGGCCGAGCGGGGGCGAGGTCCCGTAGGGGCGTATGGCGATACGCCCCTACGTGATCGTCCCCCATCACTTGGCCAGGATGCCCGCCAATTCGACCAGCTTGGGGTCGAGCGTCTTTTGCTGGCTGACCACCTCCTCGTAGGGCGTGGTCGTGATCTCGCCCCGAATCTGCCCGACCAGCACGCCATAAGCGCCCGCCGCAAGCTGCTCGACGGCGTGCGCGGCCAGCCGCGTGCCCAGCAGCCGGTCGAACGCGCCAGGCGTCCCGCCGCGCTGCACGTGGCCGAGGATGGTCACGCGCAGTTGGAAGCCCAGTTCCTCGTTGTGCTCCTCGAAGTATTGCGCCAGTTGCGTCGCGTTGAGCCTGGCTCCTTCCGCTACGACGATCAGGGCGTGGGGCTTGCCGCGCTCGTAGGCAAGCTGGATCGCGTCGGCGATGGCTTCTGGCGAGGTCTCGAATTCGGGCAGGCAGATCGCCTCCGCGCCGCCGGCGATGCCCGCCATCAGCGCCAGGTAACCGCTGTGGCGGCCCATCACCTCGACCAGGAAGGCGCGCTCGTGCGACGAAGCGGTGACTTTCAGACGGTCAATGGCCTCCAGGGCGATGTTGAGCGCCGTGTCCACGCCGATGGTGATATCTGAGCCGACCAGGTCGTTGTCAATGGTCGAGGCGACGCCGACCACCGGAAAGCCCAGTTGAAAGAGGGCGTGCGCGCCGGTCTGCGAGCCGTCGCCGCCGATGACGACCAGCCCCTCAATGTCTTTGCGGTTTAGCTCGCGCAAGGCTTTGCGGCGGCCATCGTCGGTCATGAACTCCGGGCAGCGGGCGCTGCCGAGCATGGTGCCGCCAAGCTGGATGATGCCGCCCACATCGCGCCGGTCGAGCGGGATGAAATCGCCCCCGACCAGCCCCCGGTAGCCGTGTTCGACGCCGAAGACCTCCCAGCCGCGATCAACGGCGGTACGCACGACAGCGCGAATGGCGGCGTTCATGCCAGGGGCATCACCGCCGCTGGTGAGCACGGCGATCCGTTTCATGAGGTTCCCTCCTGCTGCTCACGCTGCCTCTGCTCCGAGTATACTCCATCGCGCCCGCTCCATGTCGCGATGAAGGCAACGCTGGTCAGCAACCATAGCCCGCCCGCCAGCAGCGCGCCGATCACCTGCGAAGGGAAGTGCACCACAAGCACCAGGCGACTGAGGCTGATCAGGGCGATGATCGCCGCTGCGCCCGTGACGAGCGCCGCGCGCGCTCGCCGGCTGGCCACGCGCCGCCAGGCCAGGTAGGCGAGCATCCCGTAGGCGATAGTCGCCTGCATGGTGTGGCCGCTGGGATAGCCGTAGCCGCCTTCGGGGTTCGTCCAGCCCTCGAACGCGGGGCGCGGCGCGGCGATCCATTCCTTGAGGCCCGTGTTCCACAGCTTGCCAACGGCCATCGCCAGCACCCACCCAGCCAGCAGGGGCCAGTCGCGCCGGGCGATAAAGTACGCGCCCAGCCCAAAGCCCAACACCCACAGCACCGGCGAACCGAAAGCGGTGATCACGCCGAACACATCTTGCACGGTGGAGTCCAGGTGGGCATAGAACCAGGCGGCGCGCTTGGCGTCGAAGTCTTGCACCGCCGCCAGATCAAGGATCGGGACGCTCAGCGCGGCGAAAAGCAGCAGGGCCGCGCAGCCGGCCAGCACCGTCCCCAGTGCGGCCCACGCGCGAGGCAGTGTGCGGACGCGATGCATTCGAGTGAGCATGGTTTCCCAGTCTTCTCCTTATGGGCGTGTATGGAAATCCCCTCACCCCTGCACCCTCTCCCTCAACGGGGCGAGGGGAAACCCCGTACCTTGCTCCCCTTCTCCCCCTGGAGGGAGAAGGGGCCGGGGGATGAGGGGAACAA
>CAYNHD010000182.1:0-8147 GCA_964396775.1 uncultured Thermoflexus sp.
GGTTGTGGAAATTGGCTAGCCCTCGCTCATTTGTTCAAGTGTCCGGTAGCTAGGTCAGTACTCAGTGATCGGTGGTCAGTGATCAGTTCAGTTGGCGGCGGCGATAAGGGGCCATTACCGATCACCAACAACCAAAAACCAACAACCAGCAACCGATCACTGAGAACTGATCACTGATCACCCACAAGCACAAACACGGAGCGACTGTCATGGGCTTCATCATGGACGGCCTCGACGCCGAGGACTACGACCGCCAGTACAGCGACCGTCAGCTTGTCGTGCGCATCCTGCGCTACTTCCGCCCTCAGGCGGAGCGCATGATCGCGGTTGCCGTCACCATCGTGCTCACCTCGCTGGCCCAGACGGGGTTGCCGATCTTCATCTCGTGGAGCATTGACCGCCTGCAGGAGGACACCAGCACGCGCACGCTGCTGTTCATCACCGCCGTGATCATCGTCCTGGGCAGCCTGGGCTGGGCCTTCAACGCCGTGCGCCGCTCCCTGTCCGCGCAAGCCATTGGCAACGTGGTGCTCGACCTGCGCGAAGACGCCTTCGACGCTGTGCTCAGGCGCGACCTGTCCTTCTATGACCAGTACCCATCCGGCAAGATCGTCAGCCGCGTCACCTCGGATACACAAGCATTCTCGCAAGTCGTGGCCCTGAGCACTGAGCTACTGAGCCAGGTGTTGCTCGTCGTGCTGCTGATCGGCTACCTGTTCAGCGTGAACGCCCGCCTGACGCTCGTCCTGCTGGCGGTTGCACCGGTGGTGGTCGGCGTGGCGCTTGGCTTCCGCAAGATCGCCCGGCGCACGGTCACCCAGTCGCGGCGCGTGCTGGCTGAGGTCAGCGCGCACATCCAGGAGACGGTCAGCGGCATCGGCGTGGCCAAGACCTTCCGCCAGGAACACACCATCTACGACGAGTTCCAGGATGTCAACGCCCAGTCGTACCGCATCAACCTGCGCACCGGCTACGTCTTCGTCTCGATCTTCCCGCTGCTGAGCATCGTCTCGGCCATCGGCACGGCGGCGATTGTCTACCTGGCCGGGCTGTCGGCCAGGGGCGGGTCGCTGAGCACCGGCGACTGGTACCTGTTCGTGCAGGGCATGGGCATGTTCTGGTATCCGCTGACCAGCATCGCCTCGTTCTGGAGCCAGTTCCAGCTTGGGCTGGCCGCCGGGGAGCGCGTCTTCGCCCTGATTGACGCCGAGCCGAAGGTCGCGCAGACGGGCAACGAGCCGCTGCCGACTATGCGCGGCGAGATTCGCTTTGAGGGCGTGGACTTCGCCTACAACGAGAAAGAGCCGGTGCTGCACGACTTCTCGCTGACCATTCACGCCGGCGAGACGGTGGCCCTGGTGGGGCATACCGGCTCCGGCAAGTCGAGCATCGCCCGGCTGATCGCGCGCTTCTACGAGTTCCAGGGCGGGCGCATCCTGGTGGACGGGCACGACATCCGCCGCCTGAACCTGGACGACTACCGCGATCACCTGGGCATCGTCACCCAGACGCCGTTCCTGTTCGACGGCACAGTGCTGGATAACATCCGCTATGGGCGGCAGGATGCCAGCAGCGAAGAGGCGCTGCGCGCTGCGCGGCAGGTCGCCGGCGGCGACTGGCTGGACGTGTTGCCCAACGGCCTGCACACCGAGGTCGGCGAGCGGGGGGCGAGCCTCTCCATGGGGCAGCGTCAGCTGGTGGCCCTGGCCCGCGTCCTGCTACAGAACCCGTCCATCTTCATCCTGGACGAGGCAACAGCCAGCGTAGACCCGCTGACCGAGGCGCTGATTCAGGAGGGGTTGGAGGCGGTGCTGGCGAACCGTACCTCCATCGTCATCGCCCACCGTCTCTCGACGATCAAGAACGCCGACCGTATCATCGTCCTGCGCGAGGGGGCGATCATCGAGGAGGGGGATCACGAGGCGTTGCTGGCCCAGGGCGGGCACTACGCTGAGCTATACAACACCTACTTCCGCCACCAGAGCCTGGAATACATCGAGCGGGTGGGCGAGTTGCTCGCGGCGAAGTGAGAGGATGGGCCAGGGGTGGGGAGCGAGACGGCAGCGCGGAGTGTTGCGACAGTTATCTGCGCATTACTCCTATAACCCCTGGCTCAGTTCTGCGATCAGGGGTGGCAGATCGTGCTGTATCGTCTGCCAGAGGATGTCCAGATTAATGTCAAAGTAGGCATGAACCAATCGGTTGCGCATCCCGATGATGTCTACCCAGGGAATAGCCGGCCACTGATGCCGGGTGCTCTCCGATATCTGGCTGGCCGCTTCTCCGACGATTTCGATCCCTTTCACCAGCGCCAGAACCAGCTTACGGTCGCTGTCCAGATCGGCACGACTGCGCCCCTGGGCGAATAGCACGGCTTCCTGCGCCGCATCCAGCATATGGAGCAGGCGAATCCGATCATCCGTGCTCATACACAAACTCCGTCTCCCTGAGCACATCCTGGCGAAAGTACCGGCTGAGGTCTTCGGCAGTGCGCAGGTCAACCTGGCGACCGCCCAGCAGGACGGACAATTCGCGCTCCATGCGTGCGATTCCCAGCAAGCCCGGCACATGGTCTGGCTCGAATTCCACCAGCACATCCACGTCGCTGTCCGGGCCGAAGTCTGCCCGCAGTACAGAGCCGAAGAACCCCAGCCGCCGGATGTGATTCCGCTGGCAGAAGGCCGTTAGCCGTTCGTGGTCAATGAGGATGTTCGCTCTCATCACACTGCTGCCCGCTCACCCCACGTTGAACGACGATCCGGCGGTGGTCAGGATGTTACCGTCCGGGCCGACGATGACAAGCTGCACCTGGTAGCCGCCAGGCGGCACCCCCCCGCCCATGATGCTCTCCAGCACGCCATCGGTGACGCCATTGCGGTTGCGCCAGTTGTTCACGTCGCCCAGCGTCGTCCAGTCGCCGAACGGCCCGCCGCGAATCTCGACCTTGTAGAACAGCGCCGCCCCGGGGCTGAAGGCCGCCGTGCCGATGATGTCTATCTGCTGCCCGGCGGGGTAAGTCTGCCCTGGCACGGGCGCGCTGATATAGGCGGTCACCCCAGGCGCGCCGCCGCTGGCCTGGGGCGGCCCGGCGGCGAGCATCTGCTCGTTGCAGGCGTATTGCGGCAGGATAGCCACGCCGTTGGATTGCGCCCAGAGCCGCGCGTAGAAGGCGTCCTCCGGCACGGGCGGCGGGACGATGAACAACTGCTCGCTGACGCCGGGAATGGCCCCGACAATCTCGATGGGCACCTGGCAGTAGCGCGGCGGCACCGTCTTGCCCGACGAGTCGGCGGCGGCGATGGCGTTGGCCAGGTTGGACTCGACGGGGAAGACGTGCACGCGGATCAGCCCTGGCTCCACCTCGACCGGCTGCGGGCCGTTGGCCGAGGCGGGCGGCGGGCTGGTCGGCGCGGGTGCCACCAGATTGCCGCTCACGTCGGGGATGGCCGCCGGGCCGTCCAGGAACCACTCGAAGATACCCGGCTGGCAGGTCGTGGCCGGGTCGCGCAGGGCCGTGCGCGAGATGTTGCAGATTTGCCGCTGGTGCACGCCGCCGGGCGGCTGGAGGTGCGCGTCGTCGGGCAGGCGCGATCCTAGCTGGTCGAGCAGGCCCGGCGTGTTGTAGATGCCGGTCATCACCCCGTTCCAGATCGGTGCCGCGCCGTCCAGCCCGGAGATATTGAACATCTCCGCGTTGTCGGTGTTGCCGGCCCACACGCCGACTGCGATGTTGCGCGTGAAGCCGACCGTCCAGTTGTCGCGGAAGTCGTTGGTCGTGCCCGTCTTGACCGAGGTGGGGATGCCCGGCGTGTAGAGCGGGCTGCGCGCGCCCATCGCCGGGCTGCGGGCATCGTTGTCGGCCAGGATATGGCTGATGATGAAGGCGATGCGCGGGTCGAGCACCTGCTGCCCCTCGGCCAGCACGCTCACCGAGCGGTCGGTCAGGCGCGTGTCGGGCGGGCAGCGCCGCTGGTACTCGTACAGGATTTCGCCGCTGGAATTGGTCACGCAGGCGATGGCCTGGGTCGGCACGTAGACGCCGCCGTTGGCCAGCGTGGCGAAGGCGGTGGTCAGTTCCAGCGGCGTGACCTCGCCGCCGCCCAGCGTCAGCGACAGGCCATAGCGCCCCGGCTCGCTGGAGAGGCTGGTCACGCCGACGCGGTTGAGCATCCAGATCAGGTATTCGACCCCCACCTGGCGCAGCGTCTGCACGGCGGGGATGTTGTACGAGTTGGCCAGCGCCTCGCGCAGGCGCACCGGCCCGTGATAGGCGCGGTCGTAGTTGATCGGCACGTAGTCTGGCTGGCCGGGGATGGGAATGCGCGTCTCAACGTCCCAGATGACAGTCGCCGCGTTCCAGCCGTGCTCGAAGGCGGCGGCGTAGGTGAAGGGCTTCATGGCGCTGCCGGGCTGTCGCCGCGCGGTGGTGACGTTCACCTGGCCGTCAATGCTCTCGTCGTTGAAGTCCACGCTGCCGACCATCGCCAGAATCTCGCCCGTGTCCGGGCGGATGACCACGACAGCGGCGTTGTTCATGTTGTGCGCCGCTTTAAGCTGGGCCACCTGGGTGCTGGCGATGCTCTCCGCCAGGCGCTGGATGTCCATGTTGACGGTGGTGTAGACCTGCAGGCCGCCGCGCGCCAGCTCGCGGCGGAAGAGGTCAGCGTTGAGCGCCGGCACGCGGTCGGGCAGGCTTTCGAGCTGGCTCTGCACGTAGACCACGAAGTGGGGTGCGGAGTCCAGGGCGATGTTCGGGCTGACGAAGTTGAGCGGCTCGGCGAAAGCGGCGTTGGCCTCCTGGCGCGAGATATAGCCCTCTTCTACCATGCGGTCGAGCGCCAGGCGGCGGCGCTCCATCACCCGCTGTTGCACGGCGGGGTCGGGATTGAGCGGGTCAAGTTCCGCCGGGGCCTGGGGCAGGCTGGCCAGCAGCGCCGCCTCGCCGAGCGTCAAGGCGGAGGCGGGCTTGCCGAAGTAAGTTTGCGCCGCCGCCTCGACGCCATAGGCCAGGTTGCCGTAGGGAACCTCGTTGAGGTATAGCTCCAGAATCTCGTCCTTGCCCATGCGTTGAGTGAGGATGACGGCCAGCAGCGCCTCGTCCATCTTGCGGTTGAGCGACTGCTCGTACTTGTATTCGTCGGTGAAGAGCACGTTGCGGATGAGTTGCTGGGTGATCGTGCTGCCGCCGGAGACGATGTAGCCGTAGCGCACGTACTGCCAAGCCGCGCGGACGATGCTGGGGATGTCAACCCCCCGGTTCTCGTAGAAAGTGTCGTCCTCCAGGGCGATGGTCGCCTCGATCATGTGCTCTGGAATCTGGTCGAGCGAGATGCGCGTGCGGCGTCCCTCGCCGATGACCTGGTATAGCTCGCTGCCCTCGCCGTCGTAGATGACCGTCGTCTCAAACGACTGGTAGCTGGTTAGCTCTTCCAGCCGGTCAATTTCGTCTTCGAGCCGGTTGCTGTAGTGGTTATAGACCAGAAAAAGGGTGAGCAAAGCGGTGAGCATCAGCACGCCGACGACGCCCACGCACCCCAGGATGATCCCCGGCCCTAGCGCGATCCCGCGCCGTCGCCGCCGGCGGGCGCGATCCGGGCCGCCGTAGGGCGGCTGGCCAGCCATGACCGGCGGCATGGCATAGCCCGGCGAAGGCGTGGCGGGCCGTCGTTGCTGCGCGCCGCGCTTGCTGCGCCGGTGCTGGCGCGGCGGCCCCTGGGGAGGTGGTGGGGTCTGATAGGGCGGGTAGCTCATGGGCGTGTCGCTCGTGTGAGTCGGGAGTGGTGAGTGGGGAGCCGGAAGACTGCCCCTGCTCAGACTCGCCCTAATTTTAACACGCTCAGAGGCACGTTCGCTATGCCGCTGGCCTACGTCCAGCGGACGTTTGCGCGGCGGCGGGGCGGGTGATGTGTGTGATAGGCCGGTTTTGTTCCCCTCATCCCCCGGCCCCTTCTCCTACCAGGGGAAGAAGGGGAGCAAAGCACGGAGCTTCCCCTTGCCCCCTTATGAGAATTGACATTCAAGACGGGAAATGCGCGCAAATATCATGTAGGGGCGGGTTTCAAAACCTGCTCCCACAGCCTCACCCTCGCCCGGCACTAACGTTCCCCCTCTCCACCACGTGGAGAGGGGGCCGGGGGGTGAGGCTCGCAGGGGTGAGACGTTTCCAGGCACACGCTTACGTCGCCAGCCGCAAACGGCGCAGCAACTGCGCGTTGAGGGCCACGATAACCGTGCTCAGCGACATGAACAGCGCCCCCAGCGCAGGGGACAGCAGAATACCGATGGGCGCGAGTACCCCGGCAGCCAGCGGCAAGGCGAAGACGTTGTAGCCGGTGGCCCAGATCAGGTTCTGGATCATCTTGCGATAGGTGGCCCGGCTCAGGGTGAAAATGCCGACCACATCCAGCGGGTTGCTGCGCACCAGGATGATCCCCGCCGACTCGATGGCGACATCCGTGCCGCTGCCGATGGCAATGCCCACATCTGCCCGCGTCAGGGCGGGGGCGTCGTTGACGCCATCGCCCACCATGGCCACGCGCTTCCCGCCCCGCTGCAACCCGGCGACCTGCTGATCCTTATGCTCCGGCAGCACTTCGGCGAAGTAGGCGTCTATGTCCAGTTCCTCCGCCACCGCGCGAGCCACCGCTTCACTGTCGCCTGTCAGCATGGCAACTTCGATGCCCATCGCGTGCAGCCGCGCCACCGCTTCTTTGCTCTCCGGGCGAACGACATCGGCCAGCGCAAAGGCAGCCACCGGCTGAGCCGTGTCTACCAGATAGACCACTGACTGGCCTTTGCGCCCTGCCTCCTCGCTGAACCGCTGCAACGACGGCGGCAAGTCGCTGCCAAGCATCTCCAACAGGCGCGGGCCGCCCACATAGACCGTCCGCCCGTCGAGGCTGGCGCGGATGCCCCGCCCTTTGATCGCCTCAAAGTCGCTGACCGGGGGCGGGGTGAGGGCGCGTTCCTCCGCCGCGCGGCGGATACCACGCGCGATCAGGTGCTCGGAATCTCCCTCTACGGCCAGAGCAACCGCCAGCGCCTCGTTCTCGTCCCAGCCATCATCCGTCGCCATCGCCACCACGCCGAATTGACCTTCGGTGAGCGTGCCCGTTTTGTCGAAGATCACTGTGTCAATCTGGCGCGCCTCTTCCAGCGCCAGCCGGTCGCGCACCAGGATGCCGTTGCGCGCCCCCTGCGCCGTGCTGATCGCCACGACCAGCGGCACCGCCAGGCCCAGCGCATGAGGGCAGGCGATGACCAGCACGGTCACCACCCGTTCCAGCACGTCAATCTCGAAGCCGACGGCAACCAGCCACGCCACAGCAGTGACGGCGGCGACCGCCAGCGCGATGTAGAACAACCAGCCCGCCGCTTTGTCGGCCAGAATCTGCGTGTTGGACTTGCTTTGCTGAGCCTGCTCCACCAGGCGCATGATGCCTGCCAGCGCGGTCTCGGCTCCGGTCGCCGTCACGCGCACGCGCAGGCTGCCGTCGCCGTTGATCGCGCCGCCGATCACTTTGTCGCCCGTGTTTTTCTCGACCGGCCTTGACTCGCCGGTGATCATCGCCTCGTTGACATCGGAATGCCCGTCCTCAACCGCGCCGTCGGCGGGGATGCTCGCGCCGGGCCGCACCAGCACCAGATCACCAGTGCGAAGCTGGCCGACCGGGACTTCCTCAGTGCTCCCGTCAGCGGTGACGCGCTCTGCGGTGTCGGGCATCAACTTGGCCAGCTCATTGAGCGCCCCCGACGCCTGGCGCACGCTGCGCATCTCCAGCCAGTGCCCCAGCAGCATGATGTCAATCAGCGTGGCCATTTCCCAGAAGAAGCCGCTCTCCGGCGCGGCAAACATCGCGAAGACGCTGTAGACGAAGGCGACCGTGATCGCCAGCGAGATCAGCATCATCATACCGGGGCGACGGGTCTTCACTTCCGGCACGGCCATCTGCAAGAAGGGCAGGCCGCCGTAGAAGAAAACGACGATGGCGAATCCAGGGCCGATCCAGCGATCCCCGCTGAAGTCGGGCATGGTGAACCCGAACCACTCCTGGATCACCGGGCTGAAAAGCAGCACCGGGATGGTCAGGGCCAACGACACCCAGAAGCGGTTGCGGAACATGACCTCATGCCCGGTGTGATCCACG
>CAYNHD010000183.1:0-8139 GCA_964396775.1 uncultured Thermoflexus sp.
AAGGTCTCCAAACTTCTCGATACGCTTTTCCCTCTGCGCTCTCTGCGTCTCAGCGGTGATCTCTTGCCCCGGACATGAAACGCACCCCATCCCCGTGATTCGGGCGGGCGACCATCTCGCTTCAGGGTGCTTTGTGGTATACTTCGCCCGCCAACTGACAGGACGCAGCCTGAAGCCCACGATGCCCGACCGTTTCGTTGACCTCACGCAAGGCGTCGCCATGATCGTGACCGATCTACACGGCGACGGCGACGCTTTCGACCGCTATGTGACGCACTTCCGCGGCCTGTATGCTTCCGGCGCTGCCCAACGCCTGATCTTCCTCGGCGACCTGGTTCATTCCTACGGCGGGCCACGCCACGACCGCAGCCTGGACATCCTGCGCAGGGTCATGGCGCTGCGCGCCGAGTTGGGGCCGGACACGGTGATCATGCTGCTGGGCAACCACGAGATGCCGCACATCTACGGCGTCTCGCTGGTGAAGGGCGAGATCGAGTTCACGCCGCGCTTTGAGCACGCCCTGGGCGCTGACCGCGACACGGTGCTGGCCTTCCTGGGCAGCCTGCCCTTCTACGTGCGCACTGCCGCCGGAGTCATGCTCAGCCACGCGGGGCCAGCCAGCGAAGCGATCCCCCATGTGGAGATGCTGCGCTGCTTTGATCACGGTGTGTTGCTGGCTCAGGCCGATGCTGCGCTGGCCCAGGCTGACGACCTGACTCCCTATTACGAGCACTACGAGAAGGTGTACGGCGCGCCCTATCTGGACGATGCACGCCACTACCTGGCCGTGAGCGGCCCGGCAGACCCGCGCTATCCGCACCTGCTGCGCGCCTCGCTGATCGCCGAGCAGAGCAGGCCGTTCGCCGTCTTGTGGGACGCCCTGTTTACCCAGAACGAGCTGGGGCTGACCGAGTACGGCTACGTGCAGGTCGCCCAGCAGTTTCTCGAAGCGTTCTCGGCGGGCGCGCCGGCCCCTCAGCGCGTGATCGTCAGTGGGCACATTGTCACGCCGCTCGGCGGCTATATGCTGGTCAACCGCTACCATCTGCGCCTGTCCAGCGCCGCCCACGCCCGCCCGCGCGAAGCCGGGCACTACCTGCTGCTGGACTGCGCCAAACCCGTCCGCGCCGCCAACGAACTCTTGCCCGCGCTGGGCACCGTCTTCGCCGACCACCTCGAAGCCTTTGCTTGATCGCGCCGGACTCGCCCCCATGCCTCAGCCCCTTGTCCCCGCCCCCACCCGTGTGCTGTGCATCCGTCACGGCGAGACCGACTGGAACGCCGCCGGGCGCTGGCAGGGCCACGCTCCCGTCCCGCTCAACGCGATCGGGCGCGCGCAGTCCGTCGCGCTGGGCCGCTACCTGGCCGGCAATGGGGCGCGCGTCGCTGCGCTCTACAGCAGCGACCTGCCGCGCGCCTGGCAAACCGCCCAGGCTATCGCCGAGGCGCTCGGTCTCGCGGTGCAGCCGGAGCCGCGCCTGCGCGAGATTGACCTGGGCGACTGGCAGGGCCTCACCCGCGACGAGGTGCTGGCCTGGGACGCCGACCGGTACGCGGCCTACCGCGCCGACTGGCGCAACATCCCCGCGCCCAACGGGGAATCGCGCGCCGCGCTCAGGGCACGCGCCCGCGCCGCCTTCGACGACATCGCCGCCCGCCATGCCGGGCAGACCGTCGCCCTGGTCACGCATGGCGGGACGCTGGGGATGCTGCTCGAAAGTCTCTTCGGCGAGCTGGAACGCCCCTCGCTGACCAACACCTCGATCACCCTCGTCGAGCGCCCCCGCCCCGGCGACGCCTGGACGCTGGTTCGCACCTCCTGGTCGCCCCACCTGGATGAAGCTCCCCTCGGCGAAACATGGTGACTTCCTCATCCTAAACAATTTATACTTATTACCGTCAATCTTATTGGCACCGTCTGGCTATTGAGCTATGATCTCAACCATTACCTGCCCATCTCACGCCGAGGTGGATGTCCTCTTGAGGAGAGAAAATCCGATGAGAGTCAACGTCGTCATCAGCCTAACCGTGCTCCTGGCGCTGGTCATGATCCCGCTGGCAGCACTTGCTCAGAGCGAGACGGAGTACGAAACCTACACCTCTGAAGACGGCCTGTTGAGCGTCGCCTATCCCGAAGGCTGGGCGAGCGCGTTCGATACGGAGATGCCCTTCCCCAACGTCTATTTCGCCAACTCTGAAGAGGCGCTCGAAAAGCTGATGAGCACCGAGGATACCACGCCGGACTCCGGCGAAGTGGGCATTCTGGTGGCCGTCCTGCCGACCGCATTCCTCGCACTTGCCGGCACAGAGTTGCCCGCCGATGCTTCGGTCACCGACCTGGCCCAGGTCGTAGTCACCTCGTTCCTGGCCCCCGAAGACGAGGCCGCGCAGGAGGAACTGGAAATCGGCGAGGCGGAAGAAGTTTTGCTGGACGAAGAGGAAGAGCGGGCCGGCGGCCTGGTGCCCGTCACGCAGCCCGGTCTGGAAGGCGCTTTCATCGTGGCCAGCCTGCAGGAAGACCTGCTCCTGGTAACCTACCTGGCGACCGTCCCCGGCGAGTACAGCGACGAGTTGAGCGAGGTGCTGCTGGCCGTGACCGGCTCGGTCAGCTACGAGGGCACTGCCAGCGACCTGCTGGCGGCGATGATGGGGCTTGGTGCAGAGGCAGCGCCAGGAGACACCGGGGCGACTCTAGACGGCGCGGCGCTGGTCGCTGAGCGGTGCACGGTCTGCCATACCACCGAGCGCATTGACCGCGCCCAGAAGGATGGGGCCGGCTGGACGGAGACTGTTGACAAGATGATCGGCAAGGGCGCGCAGCTTAACAGCGCCGAGCGCGAAGCGGTCATCGCCTACCTGTCCAGCAGGTAGCGGGCACGCGCCCCGGCGTCTCCCTCAAGTGCCCCTGTGCGGACTTCCGAAGTCTCTCGCAGACTTCGGAAGTCTGTTTTCGGGAGCGGGCAGCGCCCAGCACAAAAACGGGCTGCCCGCCCAGGGGCAACCCGCCGCTGGCGCTGCGGGCGCTGCTACCAGATTTTCCAGGTGTTCTCCACCAGGTAGATGACCGTCCCATTGGGCAGCGTCAGGTACAGGCGGGCATATTTGAGGTCGCCGGAGCGTTGGTGCTGCATGGTATAGCCCTGCTCGAAGCTGGTCGCCCAGCCCAGCCCAGCGCGCACCTGGGGGTTATCCACCCACACGCGCCCAAAGCCGCGATCGGGCTTGATCAGGCCCGGCGGGGGCGTCTCATCATAGACGACTAGCTCGCCGCGCCACGTGTCGCGGTAACGGTTGACCAGCCCTGTTTCGCGGTAGAGCACGTAGATGTCGCTCGTGTCTGCCCGCCAGATCATCGCCCCGCGCTCGAACTCCTGGTAGGCGGCCTGCACCGTCGTCACGGCCTCCAGCGGGCAGGTCAGCGTCTGGCCGCACGTGTCAAAGAAGTACACATAGGGGCAGATCACGTCCGCGATTGCCGTCTCCTGCACCTGGCTGCCAGCCGCATCGCTGGCGAAGAGCATGAACGTCGCTGCGTCCACGTAAGAAGAGGGCACAGCGACCGTCCACGATCCCTGGGGAGCCGGGTTCGGCGCGAACTGCGCCAGCCGTCCGCCTGGTTCGACCAGCCAGATGCCCAGTTCCGCTGCATTGCGCACATCCCAACTGACCGTCACCAACCCCCCACGCGGGATGGTCTCTGGCGTGACCACGAACAGCGCCACTTCCAGCGGGGCAGGGCTGCGGCCCTGCGACGAGCCGTTCTGTCCCGGCGCGGACACCGGTGGAGACACAGGCGCAGCAGGTACAGTGGGCACAGCGGGTGGCAGCGCGCGCTGCACCACCGGAAGGGGCGGCAGCGCATAAACGGCCAGCGTGTTGCCGTCGCGGATGTCCACCACGCGCAGCCGCAGCCGCACTGACTGCCCGCTGGCGGTGGGCAATGGGGCGAGCACACCCTCACCGCGTGAAGGAATCCACAGGTTCGGGCGCGGCAACTCGACCGAGGCCACGCTGCCGCTCTCCAAGACTTGCTCGAAGACAAGGTGCATGGTCGGCTGGCGACCGCTCACCTCCCATGTCACCGGCACGCGCGCAGTCCCGGCGGCCAGCGCCGCCGCGTCAAGCTCGGTCACATCGGTGCGGAACGAGTCAATGTTCAGCGGCACGGTCTCGTCGGGCGGCGCGTAGGGGATGATCACGATGCGTTGGTCGAGCACCTGCCCGAAAGCATCGGCGATCACCAGGCTGATCATCGGCGGGCTGAAGGTCAGCGCGTGCTGGATGACGAAGTCCTGCTCGCCAGTGGCGGGCAGCGGTTCGGCATCAGGAGGCAGCATCGGCTCCCAGCGGTTGACGCGGTAAGCATACAGGGTGAGCCGATGGCTCATCTGCACGCCCACTGTCTGCCAGGTGAGCCGGGCGGGAGTCTCGCCTGCTTCGGCGTCGGCCAGAGTGATCGAGTCCACGTCCACGTCGAAGCTGATGATCGTCGGCGGCAGGACTTGCGCGCCCTGCGCCGCCGAGGAAGCGCCGCCCGTCAGCGCCAGCAGCACCACTATCAGAAGCATGGAGACCTGAGGCCGGTTCATTAGTCACACTCCTTACGCCGGCGCACACTGCGCTCTTTTTGTCCTCAGTATACTCCATTCGACCCAGCCCGCAGCCGGAACGCAGGGAAAGCGCCTGATGCGTACAGAACCGGTCGGGCAATCGAAGTGCTGCCGCGCCGCGCCTTGCCGACCTCACCCCCTGGCCTTGCTGCGCTCGGCCCTTCCCCCTCTCCGTTGACGGAGAGAGGGGGGCGAGGCGCGCCAGCGCCGAGCGGGAATGAGAGGCCGTTTGAGAGATATCTTTACCCCCATCCCTGGCCCTTCCCCCGCAAGCGAGGGAAGGGAGAAAGGACCGCTCTTGAAGTCCCTCCCCGCAGGCGGGGAGGGATTTAGGGTGGGGTTGCAGGCCTTTTCAAATGGCCTCTGAGCGAAGCGCCACTCCCAGATCACAGACCAGCCGTGATGCCTGTCCGCCTCTGAAACCCATATGGGAGAGAGGATTCAGAGAGGGGGGAAACTCAGGGCGCGCCAACGACAAGGGCCGCCCCAGGGGGACGGCCCTCGTTGACTCTCCGCTACAAACGCCGCTTAGTTGCGGTGCGGGTCGCGGACGCCCAGTTCGCCCAGGCGCTCCCAGCCCTTCTCGCGCAGGGCAGCGTGCGCCGCCGCCAGCCGCGCTACAGGGACGCGGAACGGCGAGCAGCTCACGTAGTTCAGGCCGATCAGGTGGCAGAAGTCAATGCTGTCCGGGTCGCCGCCGTGCTCGCCGCAGATGCCCACTTCCAGGTCGGGCCGGGCGGCGCGCCCATCGGCAACCGCCATCTTCATCAGCACACCCACCCCCTCGCGGTCAATGGTCTGGAACGGGTTCCTGGGGAGGATGCCCTTCTCGACGTACTGGAGCAGGAAGTGCCGCTCGGCATCGTCGCGGCTGATGCCGTAGGTCATCTGCGTCAGGTCGTTGGTGCCAAAGCTGAAGAACTGGGCCAGCCCGGCGATCTCGCGGGCGGTGATGGCCGCGCGCGGGATTTCGATCATCGTGCCGAACTTGTAGCTGATCTCGACACCCTTCGCCGCCATAACCTTCCTGGCCTCATCCTCCAGGATGGTTTGCAGCAGCTTTAGCTCGTTGACGTGTGCCGTGAGCGGGATCATGATCTCAGGATGCGCCTCGTAGCCATCCTTCGTCGCGTCGCAGGCCGCCGAGATGATCGCGTGCACCTGCATCAGCGTCACGTCGGGCATCATGATCCCCAGGCGGATGCCGCGCAGGCCCAGCATCGGGTTGAACTCGGCCAGTTCCTCGGCCTTGTGCAGCAGGAATTCCTTATCCGTCACGTCCTCGCCGCGTTCATGACCGAGCGCCACGTCCACCTTTAGCTCGTCGCGCGCCGGCAGGAACTCGTGCAGCGGCGGGTCAATCAGGCGGATGATGACCGGCAGCCCGTGCATCGCGCGGAAGATGCCATAGAAGTCGTCGTGCTGCAACTCGGCCAGCTTGTCCAGCGCCTTCTGCTTGGTGTCGGGATCGGCAGCCAGGATGTAGTTCTGGAAAAGCTGCGTGCGCTCGCCCAGGAACATGTGCTCGGTGCGGCACAGGCCGATGCCCTGCGCGCCGTAGCTGCGGGCGCGGGCGGCCTGCTGCTCGTCGTCGGCGTTGGCCCACACCATCAGGCGGCGAATCTCGTCGGCCCAGCCCAGAATCTTGAGCAGGTCGGTCTGCTCTTCCAGCCTGGGGGCGACCACCGGAATCTGGCCCACGTAGACGGTGCCTTTCGCGCCGTTCAGCGAGATATAATCGCCTTCCTTGACGACGGTCTGGTTGACCGAGAAGAACTTCTTGTCCAGGTTGATCTTGATGTCGGTGCAGCCGGCCACGCATGGCTTCCCAAGCTGGCGAGCCACCACAGCGGCGTGGCTGGTCGCGCCGCCTTCCGCTGTCAAGATACCCTTCGCGGCGAGCATCCCGTGCACGTCGCTCGGCTCGGTGAGCGGGCGGACGAGGATGACCGGCTCGCCTTCCTTGCTCCTGGCTTCGGCAGTGTCAGCGTCGAAGTAGACCTTGCCGACCGCCGCGCCGGGCGAGGCATTGAGGCCCTTCGCCAGCGGCGTGATCTTCTTGAGCGCCTCTTCGTCGAAGCGCGGGTGCAGCATCTGGTCAATCATCTCCGGCGAGATGCGCGCCACAGCTTCGGCGGGCGTGATCAGCCCTTCGTCCACCATATCCACCGCGATCTTGACGGCGCTGGCGGCGGTGCGCTTGCCCGAACGAGTCTGGAGCATCCACAGCTTGCCGCTTTCGATGGTGAACTCGATGTCCTGCGTCTCGCGGTAGTGCTCCTCGAGGATGTTGGACACCCTCATCAACTCTTCCCACGCCTGGGGAATCTCTTTGGCCAGGCCCGACACCTCGGTCGGCGTGCGCGAGCCAGAGACCACATCTTCGCCCTGGGCGTTGAGCAGGTACTCGCCGTAGAACTTCTTCTCACCAGTGGCCGGGTTGCGCGTGAAGGCCACGCCCGTGCCGCTGACGCCATCGGCGATGTTGCCGTAGACCATGGTCACAATGTTGGCCGCCGTGCCCCAGGTGTGTGGGTAACCGTAGTGGTTGCGGTAGTCTACCGCGCGCTTGCCGTTCCAGCTTTTGAAGACGGCCTCAATGCCCAGCTCTAGCTGCTTGTAGGGGTCTTGCGGGAAGGGCTTGCCGGTGTGCTTCTCGGCCAGTTTCATGAACCGCTCGGCGCAGCGTTGCCAGCCTTCGGCGGTCATCTGGGCGTCGCTCTCCGCGCCGATACGCGCGCGCTCCTCGTCAATGATCTCCTCGAACTCCTCGCCGGGCACTTCCAGCACCACCTTGCTGTACATCTGGATCAGCCGGCGGTACAGGTCCCAGGCGAAGCGCATGTCGTCGAACTTCTTGCCCATCGTCTCAACGGCACCGGGGGTCAGGCCGACGTTGAGAATCGTGTCCATCATGCCAGGCATGGACTCGCGCGCGCCGGAACGGATGGAGACCAGCAAGGGGTTGGCGTCGTTGGCGAACTCTTTGCCCGTCTTCTTGTTCAGAGCGTCAATGTGCGCCAGCACTTCTTCCCACATGCCTTCCGGGAATTTGCCCGTGTTCATGTAGGCGATGCACGCCTCGGTCGTGACCGTGAATCCGGGCGGAACCGGCAGGCCAATGCGGGTCATTTCGGCCAGGTTGCAGCCCTTGCCGCCCAGGAGGTTACGCATCTTGGCGCTACCCTCTTCGAACGCATATACCCACTTCTGTGCCATTCAAGCCTCTCCTAGACTCTCTGCAGGATCACTGCGTTTCCTGTGTGGTGTGTGCGGGTGTCATCGTCACCGGCCCCGGAGCACGGTCGTGCCACTATCCTGATGGCGCAGAACAATGGGCCGGACGCGCAGACCTGGGGAAGTCTGCCGCCATGCATCGCGCGAGCACAGTGAAGAAACGCACCGGATCGTATGACGAGTGTTACAAACGCTTAAAGATACCCTGTCGCGGCGGCTCCGTCAACTGTTTTGAGCCGGGGGAGTGGATAAGTTTAGGGATATGGGTAAAATGGGGACATGAAACACTGTC
>CAYNHD010000184.1:0-8133 GCA_964396775.1 uncultured Thermoflexus sp.
AGCGCCGAGCGGGGGTGAGGTAAAGTGAAGAGCCGCCCCAGACTATAGCCCAATCTCGACACCTGTCCACTCCTGAAGCCCACGCAGGGAAGGCATTTCGCGATCCGCAATCCGCAATCCGCAATCCGCAATTCGCCAGGGGGTCAATCAGCCTCTGGGAGGAAGTCCGGCTGCTCGTGCTCGTCACCAGGCGGCGCGGGCGGTAGCGTGAAGTAGAACAGGCTGCCCTGACCGGGGGCGCTCTCTACGCCAGCCTCGCCGGAGAGCTTCTCGACGATGCGCCGCACGATGGACAGACCCAACCCGTGCCCCTCCACGTGAATCGCGCGAAGCTGCGTGAAGGGGGTGAACAATTGCGCCTGCTGCTCCGGCGACAGCCCCTCACCGTTGTCGCGCACCCAGAAGCGCGGCGTCCCGTCGGGCAGCACGTCCGCGCCTAGCTCGATACGCGGCGGACGCCCACCGTACTTCAGCGCGTTGCTGATGTAGTTGACCCACACCTCGACCACCCACGCACCATACCCAAGCGCCGGGGGCCAGGCATCGGTGACGGACACCTGCCCCCCATACTCCTTGACCATGTAATCCAGACGGCTCAGCGCGTCGTCCACGATGCTGGCCATGTTCAAGGGGCGGGCCTGCATCTCGCCCTGGCGCATCCGGGCCAGCAGCAGCAACTCGTCAATGATGTTCCCCATGCGCTTGGCGCTGTCGGCGATGATCTGCACAAAGGAACGCCGCGCCTCGTCGCTGAAGGTGTTGCTGTCGCTCAGCAGCATGTCGGCATAGCCAAGAATAGGACTCAGCGGGCCTTTCAGGTCGTGGGCGACTGTCCGCGCAAACGCATCTAGCTCCTGGATGAGCAGTTCGCGCTCCTGGGCAGCCTGGATGCGCTCGGTGATGTCTTTGGCGATGGTCAGCAGGCAACGCTGCCCGTCTAGCTCGACGACTTCCGCCGAAAGCAGGGCGACGCCTGTCTCGCCGGACTTGCGCCGGATGGGGACCTCTAGGTTGTGCGCCGCTCCCTGGGCAGCCACCTGACTCAAAAACTCGTCGCGCCTGTCTGGGTCTGGCCAGATGTCCACCTCGCTGATCGTGCGGCCTATGACCTCCTGACGCTCGTGCCCGACGATCTCCAGGAAGCTGTCGTTGACATCAATGAAGCGCCCGTCGTCCAGGGTGTTGATGATCATCGCGTCAGGACTGGCGCGGAAGGCGTGCGAGAACTTCTCCTCGGACTGGCGCAACGAGTCCACCAGACGGGCATTGTCAATGGCGATGATGGACTGGTTGGCCAGGGCCATCATCAACTCCAGGTCCTGGTGCGTGAAGCTGCGTCCGCCGGGCAGATTGGTCGCCGTCAGGGTGCCCACATTGCCGTCATGAAAGTGCATGGGCACCACGATGATGTCGCCAGCGCCGGACTCCAGCCGTTGCTGCTGGGCCGCCGGCGATTCGCGGGGGTCTGGCTCGTCTTTGGGAGAAAGAGCCGGACGGCCCTCACGAAGCACCCAGCCGCTCAACCCGTCCCATAGCTCGTCGAGCGTCAGCACTGCGCCGTTGGTCGCGCCTGGCCCTCCCCGAACGCAATGCAGGATCGTCCGGGCGTCGCGGTCGAGCATGACCAGCATCACGCGGTCGGCGTACAGCGCGGCGGCCACGCTGTCTACCACCGCCTGGAGCAGTTCCGGCACGCTCTGGGCGGTAGCGAGCAGGGAATGGCTGGCGTTGTAGAGAATCTGCATGCGGAACAGGCTCTCCTGAAGGGCTTGCTCGGCGCGCTTGCGCGCGGTGATATCTTCCTTGATGCCGAGGAAGTGGGTGATGCGCCCGCCCGAATCCCGGATCGGCAGAATGGTCGCCAACTCCCAATACAACTCGCCGCTCTTTTTCTTGTTCAAGAACTCGCCGCGCCACTCCCCGCCAGCGGTGATCGTCTCCCACAACTCTTCATATTCGGCGGCAGTGGTGTGCCCGGACTTGAGCAGGCTGGGCCGCTGCCCAATTGCTTCGCTGGCCGTGTAGCCGGTCACTGCCGTAAAGCGCGGATTCACGTACTCAATCGTGCCGTCCACGTCGGTGATGATAACCACGCTGGGGCTTTGCTCGACCGCGCTGGAGAGCTTGCGTAGCTCGTGTTCCACGCGCCGGTGCTCGGTGACATCCACGAAGCTCTCGATGCCGCCGATGATCTGCCCGGTGGGATCGGTGAGCATCTCGATGTTTTTGACCACAGTGTGGACCGTGCCATCCTTCGCGCGCAGCGTGCACTCGATGTTGCTCACTGGCTGGAGCGGGCCGCCGGCGCACAGACCGCAGGTCACGGGGCACGGCTCGCTCATCAGCGCCGTACACGGCTGGCCGACAATCTCATCCATGCTGTAGCCCAAAAGCTCGAGGGCCTTGTCGTTCAGGCTGGTGATGGTGCCGCTGCGATCCACGGTAAAGACCGCTGTCGGCACAGCGCGATAGAGCAACTCGGCGTATTCCCGCGCCCGGCGCAGCCCACGCTCGGATTCTTTGCGCGCGCTGATGTCTTGCACAGCCATCAAGCGGGCCGCGCGCCCCTGGTACGTCCAGTCCTGGCAATGGATGTCTGCCGGGAAGCGCGTCCCATCGCGGCGTACCAGGGGCAATTCCGCCGCCATCTCGCCAGACCACACCAACCGCTCGCGGGCCTGCGCGCGCGCCTCCGGCGCGATAAGATCGAGCACGGACTTGCCGGCCAGATCGCCCGGCGCGTAACCCAGTTGCCGGCCCAGCGCGCGGTTCACTTCGAGGATGGTGCCCCGGTCGTGGACGATCAGCCCTTCGCTGGTAACTTCGGCAAGCTGGCGCACGCTCTCTTCAGTGGCCTGGGCGGTTCGCCGCGCGCGATCCAGCGCCGCCGCCAGCCGCCGGTCGCGGATGCGCAGCAGTTCCAGGTGGCGCAGCGTGTGGATGCGCACAACATGAATGATCGCCGCCAGCGCCGTCGCCGCCAGCAGCCCGAACGCCCAGCGATCAACGTGCCCGCCCAGGCCGGCGCTCCACACCACCAGCGCCCAGGCTCCCCAGCTTAGCGCGGCGATCAACCCCAACCAGAACGGCGACAGCAACAAGACCGCCGCACCAATGAGCAACAGGATCAGGCCGGTCGTCTGCTCCAGTTGTTCGGTGAGGTAGAGATGCAGCAGGCTGTTAGCCAGCACCAGCCCTGCCACGCCTGCCGCAAGCGGGTAGACCCAGCCCGCCGGGGGTCTTCGCCGCCGCAACACCAGGTGAGCGCCCAGCAGCACCACCGCCGTCAGCAAGGCGAACGACGCCAGCACCAGCGCAGGATCGCGGTCGAGCAGCAGAAGGTGACTCACCGCCACCACGACGTACAGCGCGCCCAGGCCCGCCGTCACCGGGCGCAGACTGGCGCGCACCAAACCCAGCAGCGCCGCGCGTAGCTCAGCGTCGCTGACCCATCCCTCAGCCCGGCGATCCGCCAGAGCCAGGTCTTCCCCTGCCGCCTCATTCCTGAGCGGCTCACTGGCCATAGAATCCCACCTTACTCTGTGCGCCGTCACGCAGCGCATGGCGGCGCACCATCCGCCCCGTGCGTATTATACTCCCGCTGTCTCAAGTATGCTGGTGCCTGGCCCCGCCCCAGACCTGGCTGCGTTCAGTGGGCGCAACAACAGACTTCCGAAGTTTCCGAAAACTCCGGAGGTCTGAGAGGTCGTTTGAAAGGGCCTGCAACCCCACCCTAAATCCCTCCCCGCCTGCGGGGAGGGACTTCAAGAGCAGTCCTTTCTCCCTTCCCTCGCTTGCGGGGGAAGGGCCGGGGATGGGGGTAAAGATACCTCTCAAACGGCCTCTGAATCCAGGCCGGGTGCGGCTTTACCTCACCCCCAGCCTCGCTGCGCCCGGCTTGCCCCTCACTCCATGCATAGGGGGCGTATGCTACACACCTACGGGACAGGTTTTGCGCGCATCCTCGCCGTCTTTCGCTGCCAGCAGCCGCACAGTTCGTGTTACAATCGCGGCTGCCTTCCGAAACCCTGCTTGCACTGCGCTGGAGAGAGACCGCATGACCACTTCCCGCCTGCCCCCTGTCTATCCCGATCTGGCCGTGCCGGAGCGCGTGCTGCTCGGCCCCGGCCCCAGCATGGTGGACCCGCGTGTGCTGCGGGCAATGGCCGCACCGGTCGTCGGCCACCTCGACCCGCAGTTCGTCGCGCTGATGGATCGCGTACAGGACTTGCTGCGCTACGTCTTCCAGACCGAGAACGCGCTGACGCTGCCCATTTCGGGCACGGGCACGGCGGCGATGGAGGCGGCGGTCGCCAACACGGTCGCGCCAGGCGATGCGGTGCTCGTCTGTGCCAACGGCTACTTCGGGCTGCGCATCGCCGAGATGGCTCGCCGTTACGGGGGCGAGGTGAGCGTGCTGGAGCGGCCCTGGGGAGAGGTCTTCACTGTCGAGGAGATCAACGCGGCGCTGGCGCGGCGTCCGGCGCAGGTGGTGGCCCTGGTGCACGGCGAAACCTCGACCGGGGCGATGCAACCGCTCGACGGCATCGCGGACGCAGTGCACGCGCACGGCGGCGTGCTGATCGTGGATACGGTGGCGTCGCTGGCGGGCGTCCCGCTGGCCGTGGACGCGCTGGGCATTGACGTGTGCTACAGCGGGGCGCAGAAATGCCTGAGCTGCCCGCCCGGTGTCTCGCCGATCACGCTGAGTCCGCGCGCCGTCGAGAAGCTGGAACGCCGCCCGGCCCCGGTCGCCAACTGGTACCTCGACCTGACTCTGCTGCGCCAGTACTGGGGCGCGCCGCGCGTCTACCACCACACCGCGCCGATCTCGTCCGTCTACGCGCTGTACGAGGCGCTGCGCCTGGTGGCCGAAGAGGGGCTGGAGGCGCGCGCAGCCCGCCACCGCCGTCATGCCGAACTGCTGTGGGAAGGGCTGGCCGAGTTGGGACTGGCGCTGCACGTCCCGGCGGCGCACCGCCTGCCGCCGCTGACGACCGTCTGCGTGCCGGACGGCGTAGACGAAGCGGCCATCCGCCGCCGTCTGCTGGACGAGTACAACATCGAGATCAGCGGCGGGCTGGGATCGCTGAAGGGCAAGGTCTGGCGCGTCGGGTTGATGGGTTACTCCAGCCGCCGCGAGAACGTCGTGCTGCTGCTGGCCGCGCTGCAACGCCTGCTGCGCTGACGGGCGCTCACGGGAGGCGGCAGCGCATGAGGTCAGATGGGAAGGAGTTTTCCCCCACCCCAAACCCCTCCCCCACAAGGAGGGAGAGGCTTAGCGGGTGTGCTTTTCACCCTTCCCCCCTCGTGGGGGAAGGGCCGGGGATGGGGGGCAAAGCCAGGCACACGGCTTGTCAAACGGCTTCTGTGAGTGCAGACCGGCGAGCAGACCCGCCCATTCCCCGCCCGGACGCACGCCAGGAGCGCACCCTCTGGCTGGCGCTGCTGGCTGGCGCGGCGATCCTGGGCGCGGCGTTGGTCTGGGTCAGCACGCCGGGCGGGGTTGCCACGTCGCCGGACTCGTGGAACTACATCGCGGCGGCGCGCAACCTGCTGGCCGGGGAGGGCTTCACCCGTTACACGGGCGATCCGTTCGTGCTCTGGCCGCCGCTTTTCCCCGCGCTGATCGCCGCGCTCGTCGGGCTGGCGGACCTGGCCGGGCGTACCCTGCACCTGCTCGACGCGCTGCGCGTCGTCAACGCGCTGACCGTGGCCGCGACGGTGATCGCCGCCGGGTTGCTCATGCGCCGTTTCCTGCGCTCGGCGTGGGTAGCGGCGCTGGCAACACTGGCCGTCGCCCTGGGCTACCCGCTGGTCTATGTGGCGGCGTTCGCCTGGTCGGAGCCGCTGTTCATTCTGCTGGGCTTGCTGGCTATGATCGCGCTGGATCGTCACCTGGCCGCGCCGCGCGACCGGACGCTGCTCGCCGCCGCGATTCTGGCGGGCCTGGCCGGCGTCCAGCGTTACACCGGGGCCATGCTGATCGTCACCGGCGCGCTGGCGCTCTTTGTGCTGGCGGTGCACGTTCCTCTGCGCCGCCGCCTGCGCGACGCCGCCCTTTTCGCCGGAGTCGCGGCGCTGCCCCTGGCGCTGTGGCTAGCCCACAACCAGGCTCGCGCCGGCACGCTGACCGGCGAGCGCGCCCCCTCCACGCGCACCCTGCCCGCCAACGTGCGCGCCGTCTACGATCTCGCCGTCACCTGGCTGACGCCAGAGCGGTTGGGAGTCGGCTACCAGGCCGCCGGGCTGATCACAGGCGGGGCGCTGGTGCTGGGCCTCGCCTTGCTGGTCGCGCGCGAGCGGCACGGGGCGCTGCGCTGGCTGGCCGGGCTGCGCGCGCTGCCGCTGATGCTGTTCGCGGCGCTCTACGCGGCCTTCGTCGTGGTCAGCGCGGCGCGCGTCCAGTACGACCCGATTGACGAGCGGCTGCTCGCCCCGCTGTACGTCCCGGTGATCGGGCTGGCCTTCGCTGTCCTGGACCGGGCGGTGGGCTGGCTGCGGGCGCGCGGCGGGCGTCTACCTGCCTACGCCCTTGTCACCCTGGCCGCGCTGTGGCTGCTCTACCCGGCAGACCGGCTGCGCGACAATCTCCCCACGCTGCGCGACATCTCCGAAGCATCGCAGGTCACCTACGAGACATGGCGCGAGTCACCGCTAGTGCGCGCGGTGCGTGCCGGGCCTCCGGGCGGGCGCATTCTGACCAACGCGCCGCTGCATTTGCTGGTGCACAGCGGCCTGGCCAACGAGCCGGTACCGGCGGCGCTCGACGGCTGGGCCACGCTGCTGGAGGATGCAGCGGGCGAGGAGGTGACGCTCATCTGGTTCGAGCCGATTACGCGCTGCGACTGGGGGCGCAGGCATTGCATCGTGACGGACTATACGGTAGAAACGCTGGCCGGGCGCTGGGACATAACGCCTGTGATCATCGCCGCCGACGGGGGCGCGTACCGGCTGGACCTCGGCCCTGATGAGCAACCTGGGGAGTGAGTGCGTGACCGACACACCATCGCTGGCCGTACCCCGCCGCTCTACTGGGCTGGCAACCGCTCTTGCCACGCTCCTCTCCGCCCTCCTGATTCTGGGCGCGGTGGCCCTGTCGACTGCCCGCTATCACGGGCGGGACTACCGCGCCGACGAGGTGAACACGGTTCACGCCGGGGTCATGCTCAACGCCGCTGAGACCGCCCAGTGGATCGCGCAGCAGGCGTCGCACCCCGCCGGCTGGCGTATCCTGGGCGTGTATTGGGTCAAGTTGGTCGGCGTCACCGAAGGCGCGACGCGCTGGCTCTCGGCGCTGTGCATCATGCTCACCCTGGCCCTGGTCTATCGCCTGGGCGCGGACCTGTTCGACCGGCGGACGGGGCTGGCCGCGTTGTTCCTGCTGGGCACGGCTCCCTTCTTCATCTTCTACATGCGCGAATTCCGGCCCTACTCGCTGCTGGCGCTGACCTCTGCCGGGCTGCTGCTGTCGTTCCTGCGTTGGGTGCGCCATCCCACGTTCGCCCGCGCGCTGCTGTTTGTGGTCTTCGGCGTGATCGCCCTGCAAACACACTACTTCGCCGCGTACATTCTGGCCGGGCAGGTCATCGCCTTCCCCCTGCTGGTGCGCTGGGATCGGGGCCGCTATCTGCGCGCGTTCGGGCTGTTCGCGGCAATCGCGCTGTCGTTCACGGCCTGGCTGCTGCCGGTTCTGCACCGCTTTATGTTTCGCGGCGGCAAGACCTACGCCGCCCCTTCCAACTGGGACACGCTGGCTCTCATTCACGACGAGCTACAGATCGCCCCGCACGCCCTGGGCCAGCTCTTGCTGATCGCCGCGCTGCTGCTGCCGGTCGGAGCGTGGGGGCGGTCAGGCGGGGAGAGCGCCATCTTTCGCGGCGGCCCAGAATGGCGCAAGCGGTACGTGCTGCTCGTCCCGCTGATCGCGCTGGCCGCCGCCTTCCTCGCCAACGCCTGGATGAGCAGCATCACCACGCGCAACCTGATCATCCTGCTGCCGCCGCTGGCTGTGCTGCTGGCCTTCGCCCTGCGGCGGATGCCCTGGCAGGCGCAGGTGGCGATGGTGGCGCTGGTCGCCCTGCCCGCGCTGAAGGACTTCCGCGCCTACCGCGAGAGCGTGCCCTACAAGGC
>CAYNHD010000185.1:0-8129 GCA_964396775.1 uncultured Thermoflexus sp.
GACTTCCGAAGTCTTCGGAGACTTCGGAAGTCTGCCCTTCCTGCTTTCCTCCGCGCTGTCTGCGCCTCGGCGGTGACGCTTTGCCCCGGAACTGGAATGCTCGCGGAGCGCGCTTGGCGGCCCGCCCCGAAACGCTTACAATCGTCACGGTTCGGCGCGGGTCAGGTGCTATGAGTCAGACGGAAAGCTGATGGCGACTACTCCCCATATGCGTCCGGTGCAGGCCATGCCAGGCCACACGGCGCGCGCGCCGCGCGTACCTGGGCGCTGGCGGCGAAGGCTGCGCAACCACGTGCGTACCGTCTTCGCGCGCGGCGACTTCACCAGCCTGCTGCTCGTCTGGGCGCTGATGATTCTCACGGCGCTGGCACTGGACGCCGCCCACTGGACGGACGGGCTACGCGCGTTGGTGCCCGTCAGTGTGCTGGCGGTGGGCCTGGGGTTCCTGCTCGCGCGCAGCCACTATTCCGAGCCGCTGGCCCTGCTGATGAGCAGCGTCTACAGCCTGGCCGGCGTGCTCCTCGCCTGCGCCTACACGCTCGTCGAAGACGGCCCGCTGTGGGCGCGCACCGACAGGCTGCTGCACGAGATCGCCGTCTGGATTGACCAGGCCATCGCCGGCGACCAGCCCGCCAACGACGACGTGACCTTCGTGGTCTTCATGGCTGTGCTGTTCTGGTTCCTCGGCCACAATGCGGCGTGGCATGTCTTCCGCGTGGATCGGGTGTGGCGCGTCATCGTGCCGACCGGCCTGGTGCTGATCACCAACCAGTTCTACTACCAGGGCGATACGTCGCTCGACCTCTACCTGGGGGGCTTCGTCGTCGTGTCGTTGCTGCTGCTCATCCGCTCGCACATTGACCTGCGCGAATACGATTGGTTCGTCCACCAGGTGAGCTTCTCCGGCACGGTGCGCCGCGCCTTCATGCGCACAGGCGCGGTTCTGGCCGTCGTCCTGGTTGCGCTTGCCTGGCGCGCGCCGACCGGCTCGGACGACCGCGACCTCTCGCGCATCCGCGAGTTGCTCTCCGGCGACACCCTCATGGAACTGGCTGAGCTATGGAACCGGCTATTCTCCTCGCTGGAAAGCCAGGGAATCGCCACCGCTGACTATTACGGCGGGGCGGAACTGCAACTGAGCGGCGCAATCCAGCTTGGCGACCAGCCGGTGATGATCGTGGAGGTGGAGGGGCCGCCCGGCGTGCGCTACTACTGGCGCTCCACCGTCTATGACGCTTACGACCCCGTCTCCTGGCGCTGGCGGCATATTCGCACGGTGCGCGCCTTCACCGATCAGGCGGGGCTGCGCTTCAACATCGGCCCGACGGTGCCCGATGCCCGCGCCGAAGCCCGCCAGCAGTTCACTATGCTCATTCGCGCCAGCAACCTGGTCCACGCTGCGCCCCAACCGGTGGTGGTGGGCCTGCCCGTCGAAGCCGAGCTAGACTGCGTAGAGGACTTCGAGCGCACGTGCGTCAACGAGAACGGCCTGACCGACCTGGCGATCATTCGCTCGCGGAGCACCCTGCGCACCGGCGACCAGTACGCGGTCACGTCGCTGGTCAGCACGGCGACGGCCTCGGCCCTGCGCAGCGCCGGGCAGACATATCCCGACTGGGTGCTGCGCCTGTACCTGCAAGGGGCCGAGAACGTCGCGCCGCGCATCCGCGAATTGGCCGCGCAGATCATCCGCCAGGCGGGTGCAGTGACGCCCTATGACCAGGCCAGAGCCATTGAGTTCTGGCTGCGCACCAATATCCAGTACAGCGAGACGATCCCCGCGCCGCCGCGCGGCAGCGACCCGATCGAGTGGTTCCTCTTCGAGCAGCGCCAGGGCTACTGTAACTACTACGCGACGGCGATGGTGCTCATGCTGCGCTCGCAGGGCATCCCGGCACGCCTGGCGGCTGGCTTCGCCCAGGGCACGTGGGACGCCGAGCGCGGGGCCTATCTGGTACGCGAGCGCGACGCGCACACCTGGGTGGAGGTGTATTTCCCCGGCTATGGCTGGGTCGAGTTCGAGCCGACCGCCGACGAAGCGCCGATCAACCGCGAGGACGACGCCACGTCGCTGGCGATCCTGCCGACGGTGACGCCCGTACCAACGCCCACGCCGCTTCCCACCGCGACCTTCACGCCGCAGCCGCCCACTCCCGACGAGACCGCCGCCACGCCGGCTGGCGACGCGGCGGGGTTGGCTCTGCCCTCGACCCCTACGCCGACGCCTTCCCCCACGCCCGCGCCGAGCGCCACCGCGCCGCCCCCGCCCGATGCCACGCGCGTCGGCGACGGCGAAGAGGGTGGCCTGCTGCGGACGTTCCTGCTGGTGTTGGGCATCTTCGCGCTGATCGTGCTGGGACTGGTGTTGGCTGTGCTCTTCGCCATCTGGTACATCGAGTATCGCGGCCTGGGTGGGCTATCGGTGGTGCAGCGCGCCTACGCCCGGCTAGGCATCTACGCGCGCTGGATTGGGCTGCACTTCGCTGAATCGGCCACGCCCGACGAGCGCCGCCGTCACCTGGTCAGCCGCCTGCCGGAGATCGAGCAGCCGATCAACACCATCACCCACGCCTACATCGCCGACCGTTATGCCGCGCCGCCGGAGCCTGCCCAGCAGGAGGAGAGCCGCAGCCACGCCCACGAAGCGTGGAAGACGGCGCGCTGGGCTTTCGTCCGACGCAAGGTTGCGCTGTGGCTGGGCGTGGGGCGCGAGGGCGAGTGAGCGGGGATTTACCTCACCCTCTGGCCTCGCTGCGCTTGGCCTTTCCCTCTCTCCGTTAACGGAGAGGGGGAAGTGAGGCGCGTTAGCGCCGAGCGGGGGTGAGGTGAAGCAGGGCGCAGCAGAGCAGCGCCCCTACGCGGCAGATGGTGCACCTGATTCCGAGCCTTGACGCTGCCGCTTGGCGCTGGTATGATGACGCCCGGTACCATACCACCCAGTTTAGGTTGGCTTCTTACCGCAGACAGCAGGGGCCTGGTCAGGCTTAATGGGAACGCCCCCCTGCCGAGGTGAAGACCCCGACCGGACCACCAACACGTGTTTTCACGGATTGGATCATGGCACGGTCTTCGCCCCTTGTGCGGAGGCCGTTTTTTTGTAGGTCTCCTCTGCGGAACTACCATTCCGAGGAAAGGAGGAATGCGCACTTGGCTATCAGCAAAGAGCGTAAGCAAGAACTGGTCGCCCAGTACGTGGAGATGCTCCAGCAGGCGCACGGCGTCGTCATCACCGAGTATCGCGGCATGACGATGGGGCAGCTTAACGATCTGCGTGCCCGGCTGCGCGAGATCAACGCGCAGTTCGCAGTTACCAAGAACACGCTGCTCAAGATCGCGCTGGACGAAGTGGGCATGGCCGTGCCGGACGACTTGCTCAAAGGCCCGGTGGCCCTGGCTGTGGCGCACAGCGACCTGCCCAAGACCATCCAGACTGTGCTGGAATACGCCGGCACCAACGAGGTCATGGTCGTCAAGGGCGGCATCATCGGCCAGAGCGTTGTTCAGGCCCAGCAGCTTGACGCGATCTCCAAGCTGCCCTCGCTGGACGAGCTACGCGGCCAGTTGGTCGGCATGATCACCCTGCCCATGACCCAGCTTGCCGGGCTGCTCACCGAGCCTGGCCGCCAGGTTGTGGCGGTCATCCAGGCGGCTACGGATGGTCTGGTCAACGTCCTGGCAGCCTACACCCAGAAGGAAGCGGCCTGAGCCTGGTGGCTTGCCGCCCCGGTATCACCCGTTCGAGAGTTGGAGAAGGCGCGGGTCTCCCGCGTTAGCAGCGAAAGGAAGCTCTAGCAATGGCGGATCTACAGAAACTGGTCGAAGAACTCAGCAGCCTGACGGTGATGGAAGCTGCCGAGCTGAAGAAAATGCTCGAAGAGGCGTGGGGCGTTGAGGCCGTTGCGCCGATGGCCATGATGGCGGCGGGCGCGGCTGCGCCGACGGCTGTCGAGGAAGAAGAAGAGAAGACCGAGTTCACGGTTGTGCTCAAGGACGTTGGCCCCAAGAAGATCGAGGTCATCAAGGTCGTGCGCAGCCTGACCAACCTGGGCCTGAAGGAAGCCAAAGACCTCGTTGAGGGCGCTCCCAACACCGTGCTTGAGGACGTGAGCAAGGACGCCGCTGAGGACGCCAAGAAGAAGCTCGAGGAAGCGGGCGCGGTCATCGAGATCAAGTAAGCGCCCTTCTCGCCACCTAAACTGGTAGCTCCGGGCGGCGCGGTCGGCTGACTGCGCCGCCTGTTCGTTTCCCCGCCCAATCTCCGCGCAGGTGCGTTTCATTCCGATAGCGTCGGTGCGCTTCCAGAACGCCGGTTGCGTCTGGCTGCTGCTCTGCTGCACCCCCGTAGGGGCGTATTGCAATACACCCCTACGGAGTCACTTCGCCAGCCATAACAATCTGGAATACACCCCCGTGCAGGTTGCTAGACTCGCCGCCTGAATTTTCATACACTAGAGGTATCAGCGGGTGAGTCATGATGGGGAGATTAATGACCACAATTATCCAGGCCGATCAGACAGAGATTGACATCCGCGATGGCAGTTGGCGGCTCTATCCCACCGGGCCGGAGGTGCTATCGCGCATTCCCGTGTTCAAAGCGACGCGCGGCAGCGGCGTGATCGAGTACGAGGCGGGATTCGGCGAGGCGCACGGCCTGCCGGGCACTGTGCTCTCGGCAGAGTTCGTGCAGGCTGTTGTGCTCGGCTACGACGGCAAGACGCACCGCTGGCTGCTGGGCTTTCACCTGGCGCGCCGCCCCGAAGACAAACCGCGCTGGCTGGAACTGGTCAGTTGGCCGCCTGGCGCAAACACCGTCCATGCGGTTGAGGCACAGCAGGCCGCGCGCGAGCTGGCCGAATACATCGGGTGCCCGCTGAAGATCTTCGGCGCGAAGAAGCTGGCCCAAGCGCCCGCCGCGGGCCAGGCGCGCAGCGGCGCGACCGGCCCGCTGGGGCCTCACACCCGCGAAGACATTGACCCCGAGCGCGTCAAGCTCTTCGCCCAGTCGGTGACGCTGCCCCTCCAATACCCCGGCGTCTGGCTGGGCGCGGGACGCAATGACATCACCCTGCGCGTGGCCAGGGATCAGAAGAGCAGCAAACGGGGAGAGGAAGCGCCCGCCTTCGTCCAGTGCACCATTGACCTGGAGCGCCATATGATCCGGCTCCGGCCCCCGACTGGTCTGCTCACCGGCTTCTTCGGCAGCCGGCGCGGGCGGGAGCTACGCACCAACCAGGTGCGCAACGTGGAACTGCGCCACACCATCACGCGCGACCACGCCACCAGACCCGAAAGCGGCAATCTCGCCACCGAGATCACGCATCTGCACTATACCTGGGGCGTCTACTTGACCCTGGCCGACGAGTCGCTGCTGCTGGTGCAGACGAGCCATAATACCAGCAGCGATCTGTTGCGCAAACGAGCTTCGGTCGGCGACAAGTTCGCCGTAGATTCAAAGGCGGGGATCGAGTATCTACGCCAGCATCAGGAAGACCAGGCCGCCTACGAGCAGGCCGAGACGATTGCCCGTGCGGTGGGCATCGTCTTCGCCAACGCCCTGGGCGTGCATCTGGTGAAAACGCAGGTGGACGACGCGGCGCTCTCGTGACTAAGCGCGGATCAGAACTTCAGCCAGTGATAGGCATAGGGCGCTAGCTCAACCTCATAAGCTGAGCCGTCCACCGCCGGCCATGACTCCCCGCTGAGCACGTCGAGCGGCTGCGCGCCGGCCCAGCCCGCCAGGTCAAGCGCGGCCCACTGCGGCGCGTCGGTCAGGTTCGCCAGGATCAGGAATCGCTCGCCGCCTTTTGCTGTGCCAGATTCCGGCTCCAGAACGCGCCAGAAGCCGAGCACCGCCTCATTCTCCGGCAGCGCCAGCTCAAACGTCCCGCGCCCGAACGCCTGGTACTGTTTGCGCACGGCCAGCATGTGCCGCGTGCTGTGCCACAGCGACGCAGGGTCCGCGCGCTGCTGGGCGACGTTGCGCACCTGGTAGCCGTACACGTCATCGGCGATGACCGGCACATACAGCCGCTCGGCAGGCGAGAACCCCGCGTTCGGCGAGGCGTCCCACTGCATCGGCGTGCGCACTCCGTTGCGGTCGTGCAACCAGATGTTGTCGCCCATGCCAATCTCGTCGCCGTAGTACAGAATGGGCGAGCCGGGCAGCGAGAACAGCAGCGCATTGAGCAGGCGGATGCGGCGCGGATCGTCATCGAGCAGCGGGGCCAGCCGGCGGCGTATGCCCAGATTCAACCGCATACGCGGCGCCGGCGCGTACTGCTCCCACATAAACTGGCGTTCCTCTTCGGTGACCATCTCCAGGGTCAACTCATCGTGGTTGCGCAGGAAGATGGCCCACTGAGCCAGCGGAGGGACGTCCGGCGTGCGCTGCAGAATCTCGACAATAGAGCGGCGCGTGCCCTGCTTGAGCGCCATGAACAGCCGTGGCATGATCGGGAAATGGAAAGCCATGTGGAACTCGTCGTCGTCGCCGAAGTACTCGCGCACGTCCTCCGGCCACTGGTTGGCCTCCGCCAGCATGATCCGCCCCGGCCAGTTGGCGTCCATGTGAGCGCGCATCCGCTTGACGTACTGGTGGGTTTCGGGCAGGTTCTCGCAGTTGGTCCCTTCGCGCTCGAACAGGTACGGCACCGCATCCACGCGGAAGCCATCCACGCCCAGCTTCAGCCAGAAATCGAGGGTGTCTAGCATTTCCTGCTGCACGGCAGGATTGTCGTAGTTCAGGTCGGGCTGCTGAGAATAGAAACGGTGCCAGTAGTATTGCCCGGCGAGCGTGTCGAAGGCCCAGTTGGAGCTTTCGGTGTCTTTGAAGATGATGCGCGCCTCGCGGTATTTGTCCGGCGTATCGCTCCAAACGTACCAGTCGCGGAAGGGTGAGTCCTTAGAAGCGCGGGCCTGCAGGAACCAGGGATGCTGATCCGACGTGTGGTTGACCACAATATCAATGATCACGCGCATCCCGCGCGCGTGAATGCCCTCGACCAGCGCTTTGAAATCCTCCAGCGTGCCGTAGTCCTCGTGAATGCCGCGATAGTCGGACACATCATACCCGTCGTCCACCAGCGGCGACGGGCAGATCGGCAGCAGCCAGATACAGTCAACGCCTAGTTGTTGCAGATAGTCGAGCTGGCTCAGCAGGCCCCGCAGGTCGCCGTGGCCGTCTGCGTTACCGTCCTTGAAAGCGCGCACGTAAAGCTCATAGAAGACAGCATCTTTGTACCATGTTAGCTCATGCTCACTGAGCATCGTCTGCTCTCACAAGGCGTACTGGGCCGCGCAAAGTACTGGTCAGGCTTGATGACCGGTGTTCACCCTACCCCTGTCTCGCTTCGCTCAACTTCCCTCTCTCCGCCAGCGAAGAGGGAGCCGGGGGCCGAGGTTGCGAGCCGAGCGGCAATCCAGCAGTCAGGGTACAGGCTACTCGCCACCAACGCACCCTGCCGGGCAAGCGCACCGCTCACACGAACTGCACGCGGATGATCAGCTTGCCCAGCCGCAACTCATCGCCGTCGCGCAAGATGCGCGACTGGTTCGGAATCAACTTCTGCCCGTTGAGGAACGTCGCGTTGGAGCTGCCCAGGTCTACGATCTTCAGCGCGTCTTCCTCTGGCACCAGGGCGGCATGACGCCGCGAGACACCCAACTCCGCTGCCTGGAACTCGTCCAGCGCAATGGCCGGGGTCTGGCCGGTGACGGCATCCACCCGACCCAACTCCAGACGCTCGCCGACATCAATCACCAGCGGTTTGTCATGCCCGTGCACGTGCAGCAGCACCTGTCGGCGCGCGCCCAGGCTGGCCGTGCCCCAGCGGACTACGGCGCTGGCGGCGGTCATGTCCACGCGGCGCGTGGTCGCCCCCTCTGGCTTGGGCTGGTCAGCATTGCCGGTCGCCGTTTCGAGCGGAGCGCCGCACTGCGCGCAGACGGTACTGCCCGCCACGTTCTCATGACCGCACTGCGCGCACGTAACCACCCAGCACCTCGTGCTCCGAACCAGACCACTTCTGATGAGTATACCCGAAGCCGGTCGCCTGACAAGCGGCGGAGCCGGGGGGCAAAGGTTGTCAGTGACTCGCTTGACACCCAGCGAGGTGAGGTCCCGTAGGGGC
>CAYNHD010000186.1:0-8122 GCA_964396775.1 uncultured Thermoflexus sp.
CGTTGAGGGAGAGGGGTGCAGAGGTGGGGGGGGTTCCATACACGCTGAACGCGATTACAGGGACGCGCGGATCGTCGCCGCGAGCGTCTGGGTCTGCGGGTCCGGCTCTACGTCCAGCGACCGCTTAAGCTCGCCCGCCAGCCGGTCGAACATTTCCAGCGCCTCCGCCGGCCTGCCCATCTTGTGGTATAGCTCCATGATGTGCCGCACCAGGTCTTCGCGCTGCGGGTTGGCGGCGGCGGCGCGCAGGAAGAAGCCCAGCGCATTATGCTGCTCGTGCTGCCTGGCGTACAGCCGCGCCAGCCCAGCGAGCGCCTCGGCGTAGTTGCCGGCCAGCTCGACGCGGCGCTGCGCGATCCATGTCTGCTCCAGGGTACTCAGCAGCGGCCCGCGATAGAGGTCAATCGCGTTATGCAGCAACACAAGCGCCTCGTCATCGGTGGCGACGGCGGCATTCTGCACGGCTTCGGCGAACTTGACCACATCGTAATGCAGTTCAAGCTCCGGCGAGATACGGTAAAACCCCGACCAGTACAGGGTCAGGTCGGTGCCCAGAATCTCGCTGATCTTGCGCTTGGTGACGTGGAAAACATTCGTCGCCTCGCGGGTGTTGAGGTTGGGCCAGAAGGTCTGGAAAATCTCGTCGCGCGTGGTCATGCCGCGATCCACGAAATAGAAGAACAGGGTGCGCGGCAGCACGCCATCCCAGTGTGTGATCAGCCGCCCGTTGATCAGCACGCGGCCCGGCCCAAGCGCCCGCACTTCCAGCACTTTCTTATCCGCAAGGTGCACATAATCCAGCATCATCTTGTCCGGGTTGACCGGGATGATGGCCGTGCGCGGGCGCAGTTCTGGCGCGCCGAGCAGGTGCATGGGCAGTTCGCGCGTGCCGAGAATCAGCCGGCTGCCCTCGCGAAGCTGGGGCACAAGCGCCTGGATGAAGGGCGCGACTTCCTCCTGCCGCGCGTAGTCGTAGGCGCTGATGATGACGGTGACGCCGCCCTGCTCCGTCATGACGCCGGCCAGCACGGTGGCGCTGCCGGCAGGCGACGTGTGCGCCGGCAGCGTGACCCCTAGCTGCGTGGCAAACGCCTCATGAAGCTGCGCGATCAGGCCGGTCAGGGGGAGATCGGGCTGGGCCAGATTGACGAACACTGCCTTCGCCGATGGCTCGACAAGCGGCTGGGCCAACAGGCGATTCTGGCCGTAGAAGTCAGGATGCAGGATCGCCAACACGATGTGCCGGGGCAGACTTCTTAGTTGTTCTTGCGCCTGCGTGAAGGTGTCTGGATTTTTCATGATCGTACTCTCCATCCAGAAGAGACAACTATTGTTACCGGATAATTCTTCGCTGGTTATCCTGTTATAGCACAATACTCACTGGCTTTATTGGTTGTATTATACGCGAATAAGGGGAAAATCACAACCTGCAAGATCAATAGACCATTCCCAGGTAGGGAACCCTCTAGGCAGGCAAGGCTGGTTGTGATCGCCGGTAGCGTAAGACAATCACTGCGCAGAGGATGGTGGAGTGGCCGGAGTAGACGCTTGCGCAGTAGCCGTGCGCGTGAGCGCGGGGCGGGTTGCGGGCAGCGTCGTGGTGAGGGTGGGTGTCGCCGGGAGGGTCGGTGTGGCGGTGACGGTGGCAGTGGATGTGGCGGTAGGTGTGGCTGTGGCGGTGGGCAGCGGCGTCAACGTCGGCGGGCGGGTCGGGGCCGGGTCACCCGGCGCGCGAAACGTTGCGCAGGCCAGCGCAGTGATCGCCAGAAGAAGAACGAACAGGCCGAGGACATGACCCGGTGGCCGCTGGTGCGCGTTCGTCTGCATGGGCAAGCCGCGCTCAGGCTGTGCGACGGAAGGCCTCAACGACGTTGGGCAGGCGCTCGATCTTGGCCAGAATGCGGGCAAGCTGCTTGAGGTCGTTGATTTCCATCGTCAACTCGAAGGTGGCAATGTTCTGCCGCGTGCTGATATTCACGTTAGACATGTTGATTTTCTCGTCCGCGATCACCGCGCCGATGTCGCGCATGAGACCCTCGCGGTCATAGGCGACAATGAGCACCGGCACGGGGAAGGATTGGTCGCTCTCCGGCGGCCAGGTGACGCTGATCAGGCGCTCCGGCTCGTTGGTGTTGAGCACATTCTTACAGTCGGCGCGATGCACGGTGATGCCCTTGCCGCGCGTGATGAACCCCGTGATCTCGTCGCCGTAGGTGGGGTTACAGCAACGGGCCAGGGTGACAAGCAGCCCGCCCGTCTCGTCAATACGCATCCCCTCAGCCTTAACCGGCTCGTCTTTGCGCACCACAGTGACTTCGAGCGCCTCGTCCAGGGCAACGGGGTGCTCCGCTTCGAGCAGGCGCAGGCTGATGTGCGCCCCGGTGACTTCGCCATAGCCAATGGCGGCCATCAGGTCTTCGGCCCGCGCATAGCCGAGATCGGCGGCGATTTCGTCGCGCGACATGGCACTCTTGCCGATCTTGCGCAACTCACGGTCGAGCACTTCTTTGCCGGCGGAGATGGCCTTTTCGCGCTCGCGGCGGCGGAACCACTGCTTGATCTTGTTGCGCGCGCGCGCCGTCTTTACAAAGCCGAGATCGGTGTTCAGCCAGTCCAGGCTCGGCCCGCCGCGACTGGCCGTCGTGATCTCCACACGGTCGCCATTCTTAAGCTGGTAGTCCAGCGCCACCAGGCGACCATTCACCTTCGCGCCGCGACAGCGGTGACCGACCTCGGTGTGGACGTAGTACGCGAAGTCCACCGGCGTGGCCCCTTCGGGCAGGTCAATGATGTCCCCTTTGGGCGTGAAGGCGTAGATGCGCTCCGGGCTGATCTGCTCCAACATGCCCTGCACGAAGCCGTTGGCGTCGGTGTCGCCGGTCTCTTGCACGTCTTCCATCATGCGCCGGATGCGTTCCAGGCGGCGCTCGAACGAAAGCTCGCCGCTGCTAGGGGCGCGGCCTTCTTTGTAGCGCCAGTGGGCGGCAATGCCGTATTCGGCGTCTTCGTGCATTTCGGGGGTGCGAATCTGCACCTCCAGGGTCTTGCCGTCCTTGTCCAGCACCGCCGTGTGCAGGCTGCGGTAGGAGTTCTGCTTGGGGGAGGAGATGTAGTCGTCGAACTCGCCGGGGATGGCGTGGAAGATGTTATGAATGATGCCCAGCGCCTGGTAGCACTGCGGGATGGTCTCCACCATGATGCGGATGGCCCGGATGTCGTAAATCTGGCTGAAGGGCAGGTTCTTGCGCTCCATCTTGCGGTAGATGCTGTAGATGTGCTTGGGCCGGCCCTGAATCTCAGCCTTCAACCCTTCGCGGGCGAAGTGCTCCTGGATGTAGGCGATGGTGCGCTTCATGTACGCTTCGCGGTCGGAGCGGCGTTCGTCAATTTGCACGGCGATCTCGCGGTACTTCTGCGGGTCGAGATAGCGGAAGGCCAGGTCTTCTAGCTCCCATTTGATCTGCCAGATGCCCAGCCGGTTGGCGATGGGCGCGAAGATTTCCAGCGTCTCCTTCGATTTCTGAATCTGCTTGTGCGGCGGCATATGGCCGAGGGTGCGCATGTTGTGCAGCCGGTCGGCCAGCTTAATCAGGATCACGCGAAAATCTGACCCCATCGCCAGGAACATCTTGCGCAGAAATTCCATCTCGCGGTCACCGGCCTTGCCGCCGTGCATTCCCTCAACGCCGGTGGGGAGCTGCTTCAACTTGGTCACGCCGTCCACCAGCTCGGCGATCTTGGGGCCAAACTCGCGGGCGATGTCTTCCAGCGTGACGCCCGTATCCTCTACCACGTCATGGAGCAAAGCAGCAGCAATCGTCGTCGCGTCGAGCTTCATGTCGGCCAGAATCTGCGCGACGGCGACACAGTGCAGGATAAAGGGCTGCCCGGACTTGCGAACCTGGCCGCGATGCGCTTCTTCGGCGCGGTGAAAGGCGCGCTCGACCAGCGCACGGTCGTTGCGCGAGAGATCGGGCAGCGCCGCGAAGATGCCGGAAATATCCACAGCAGTGACTTGCATGTGGTCGCCCTTCTAACCCAGTTCTCTAGACAACTTGCCAGTCAGAGTATAGCTAGGCGATCCTGCTGCCGCAATGCCCAGCGCCCAGCGCAAAATGAAGCATAGAACCGGCAAGGGCCAGCGCCCTCACCGCCTGGCTATCGGTGATCGGTGGTTGATTCTTGGTGATTGGTTCCTGGTTGTTGGTTCCGGGTTATGGATGAAAGCTGGCCCTTGCCAGGCGCGCTCTACCCATAACCAACAACCAATAACCAACAACCCTGTGCGCGAAGCAATTTGGGGCATCCACTAGCTTTTGCGCTATATTTTACATGAATTGTGCGTGCTGTGGATCACTGTCTGCCCAAAGTGGAGGAATTCTGGCCGTGAGCACTGCGAAAAGCAGCAAAGCTACGCTGTCCGTTGGGGTGCTGGCACCAGACTGGTTGCGCTTGGCTTCAATTGTCTTGTGTGTGCTGGGTATTCTTGTGGCGGGCTACATGACCTGGGCCGAACTGACCGACAACGAGACGGTATGCGTGGACACGGGCAGCATTGACTGCGCCGCCGTACAAGACAGCGCCTATGCCACGACGCTTGGCATCCCGATCGCGCTGTTGGGGTTGCTGGGGTATACGGCCATCCTGGGCGTGCTCGTGCTGGAAGACCAACTCGAGGTGTTCGCCGCCTACGGGCGGACGCTGGTGGTGGGCTTCGCCCTGTTTGGGGTCATCTTCCAGACGTACCTGACCTACATCGAGGCGGCGGTGCTGGAGAAGTGGTGCCAGTGGTGCGTGACGTCGTACATCATCATCACCGCCCTGCTCATCATCGGGGCGTTTCGCCTGCGCAGTTTCTTCAGGCCGCTGCGCTCCTGAGGGAGCGTTCGGGGAGCACTCAAACAGAAACGGGCGACGCCAGTGGCGTCGCCCGCAGTTTTCTCCAGGGAGTAGCTCAGTCTTTCGCGTGTTGTTGGAGCGTGCGCATGAAGATGTCCTCGCGCTCCTCGTGGCGGCGGCTTCTCTTGCCGCGCCGCTTATTCTTGCCCTGGCGGGAAGGCACGCTGAACCCAGATCCTTCCAACGCCTGGCGCAGGGCCAGTTCCATCGCCGTAGGCAGGTCCTCTTCCGGCTCTTGCGCGGTGACAGCAACGGCAGGTTCTCCCAGGGCGCGAACGCTGAGATCGATCTGCTTCTTGCGCCGGTTGACCTCGATGACCTTGACCTCGATCTCGTCGCCGGGGCTGACGACATCGGACGGGTTGCCCACATAGCCCGCAGCCAGTTCCGAGACGTGAACCAGGCCCGGACGCTCCGCGCCAATGTCTACGAACGCCCCAAACTTCTCCACGCGCACGACGGTGCCGCGATAGACGTTGTTGACGGCAATCTCGCCCCAGGTGACAGCGGGCGGCTTGAGCATGGTCAGGCCGATGCGTCCTCGCTTGCGATCAACCTCCTGCACCCAAACCTCGATCTCGTCGCCTTCTTTCAGCACATCGGACACATTCTTGACGTGGTTTTCCGAGATTTGGGAGATGTGAAGCAGACCCAGCCGGCCAACGCCCACGTCAACCAGAGCGCCGTACAGGTCAATCTTCTTGACGACCCCTTTGAGATGCATCTTCGGGGCGATCTCGTCAATGCTGGTGGGCGCGGGCGTCTCGCTAGTCATGAGTCGTGCTCCTTAATTCCGTTTATCCGCCGGTGGGCAACACCGGAAGTCCTCTGATTGGATCGGGCGGATTATACCGCTTCCTCTGGGGAGGGTCAACGGTCGGTTTGTGAATCACGGGGGCAAGACACGCGGCACGCAAGGCAAGCGACGAAACGGCAGGGTAATGAGTACGGGGCCGCCTCAACCGGCGGCCCCACCAGCGTTAGCTCTCGCCAGCCACGCGGGCCAGCTCGCTCTGGATGATCTGGTCGAAGACGGCGAAGGGCTGCGCGCCCATGGTGTAGACGACGCCGCCGATCACGAAGCCTGGAGTCCCTCGCAGACCGTAGGATTGCGCGACCTGGTAATCGAGCAGAACCTCGTCGAAGTAGCGTTGGCTGCTGAGGCACTCGCTGAAGCCGCGCGTCTCCAACCCCAATTCTTGCGCGTAACCCACCAGTGTTTCCTCGGACAGCACCGGTTTCTCTTCCTCGTGGAGGCGGTCGAACAGGCGGTTGTGCATCTCCCAGAACTTGTCCTGCTCCTCGGCGCACTCCGTCGCCAGGGCCGCGCGTAGCGAGTCCTCGCCGAAGATCGGGAAGTCGCGGTAGACGAACTTCACCTCCTGCGGGTAGTTGGCAAGAATGAGCGGAAGCGTCTCGTCGTACCAGCGCCCGCAGTAGCTGCACTGGAAATCGGAGAACTCGACGATAACCACTGGCGCGTCCGCCGGACCGAGAAAAGCGTCATCATCTTCGGCCACGCCGCGCGGGATGATGGTCGGAGTCGGCGGGATGGGTGTGTTGGTCGGGCGCAGCAGCGCCACCTGAGTGCCAACCGCTTCGTCCACCATCTGCTGCACCTGGACGCTGCTGGCGTCTGAGCCAGCGGCAGCAGGCAGCGCCGCAATCTCCGTGCCGACAGCTTCGGCCACGATGCGCCGCACATCGTCCTCGCTGAGAGCGTCTTCGTTGCCCGGCGAAGACACCAGGGCCAGGACGAGCACGGCGGCAATGACCAGCACGAGAAATGCGCCGCCGATGGCCAGCCCCCAGCGTGATGCCGTCTGCGCTGCCGCGACATGAGTTGACTCGTTCTGGGGCACAGGGCGCGCGGGATCGGACGAAGCGTCGGGTATGTGGTCTGCCATGATGTCTTCCCTTTACAACGCCACGATGTGAGTGGGCGGAAATGTATTGGCCGATTATACGAAATCGGTGAGCCGCTTGGCAACCGCGATCACCAGGGGGGACGGCATTCCTGAACCACAGAGGCGCAGAGGACACAGAAGTAAACTCAGCAAGACTTTGCGACTTCCAGCAGTTTACCTCACCCCCAGCCGCGCGTCGCGCGGCCCCCCCCCTCTCCGCTAGCGGAGAGGGGGCAACGAGGCGCGTCAGCGCCGAGGGGGGTGAGGTAAGTCGAAGCATGGTAACCCATTTCCTCTCGTTCTTTACCTGGGATTACTGAGGCTTCGCAATTCGCAATCCGCAATCCCGCTCTCCCTCACAGCGAAAGCGGTGGGATGAGTTGCTCGCCGGATGGGTCGTGACGGCTGTGCCAGGCGGCAGCGCGCGCGTCGTCGTTAGTGGCGTAGCAGTAGCGGCACCCGAACAGGCACGTGTCGTAGATGCCGATGTCGCGGCTGGCCGCACAGCCGCAGCCGGGGCGAGTGGGACGCGCTTCGGCGGTGAGCGGGCGGTCGGGGAACAGATCGGCCAGTAACGCGGCATCCACACATGACGCGGGCCGCACGCTCCCGACGGCCAGCTCCGGCTGGCAGCAGGCGAAGAGCGTCATCCCGCAGGACGCGCCGATCTCGGCCAGCGTCTGCACAAGGGCAAGCCGCTCATCGAGCGGAGGGTTGCGGAAGGCAACGCCCGCTGCGGCCAGTCTGCGAGCGGCTTTGGCGTAGTACGTGGCAAAGCTGAAGTAGCAGCGTTCGGTGTAGCCGGTCAAGGCCTGGGCCAGCGTCTCAAAGCGAGCCGTGTAGTAGGCCGCGTCGAGCGTGTCGGTGAGTACGATGGGATCGAAGCGCCAGAGTACACGGCGCGGGCCGATCCGCCCGGCCAGCGCGCGAAACGCCTCCAGACTGACTCGCCAGTCGGGTGCGCGCGGCTCCAACACGCGCGGCGCGCCAGTGATCGTATAGTGGCAGACGTAGCGATAGCCGGCCCTGTCCAGGGCGTCCACATGGGGCAGAAAGGGGCGGTAGCTCTTCGACCAGAAGACGATGCTGTGCACGTCCTCTGGCCGCAGCGACACCTGGTGAGGCTTTCCGTTGAACGGGTTGGGATAGGTTGCTGAGCCAGCGCGCAGGCGAGCCATCAGCCAGGGCATGTAGAACGCCGGCAGATCGGTGCGGCGGCTGGCCGAGATGATGATCGGGTCTGCGGAAGGCGGCGAGGTCATGGCAGCGTCCTGGCAGTTGGTGGGGTTCCCGTAGAGGCGTATTGCAGTACGCCC
>CAYNHD010000187.1:0-8076 GCA_964396775.1 uncultured Thermoflexus sp.
CCAGACGCAATCGATCTGCCGTGTCCTTCTCCTTTCTATCATACTAGACGCAGAGAGCGCAGAGAGAGATGAATTGAGAGTTTCCTGCTCTTTCTCTAGGTCTTCTGTGTCGAGTTCTCCCTGTCCCGAAAAGTATCCCCCACCAACAACCAACAACCAATCACCAAAAACCAATCACTCGTCCCCGCCTGCTCCCGCGAACACCTTATGCGGCTTCCAGGACGGGCCGCGCCGCTCCAGCACGGCGATGAAGCGCCCGTCCGCGTCGTAGGCGCGGGCCAGGCTGTGCCCGGCAGTGCCTGGCGGTGCCACGACCGCCCGCCCGCTGAGCACAGCGACGGTTCCCTCGGCGTCCAAGTGCAGCGCCGGATAGGCGGCCAGGGCGCGGTCAGGCGCGATCAGGTGCTCAGCCCACGTCCCGGCCTCCATCGCCGCGCGGAACGCCTCCCACGGCACGGCGTTCGCCGCTGTGAACGATCCGCTGGCGGTGCGCTCCAACGCGGCCAGGTGCGCCCCCACGCCGACGGCCTGCCCCAGGTCGTGGGCCAGGCTGCGGATGTACGTCCCTGGCGAGCAGTCAATCTCCAGCACAGCGACCGGCGGCTCCCAGGCCGCCAGCGCCAGCCGGCTGATCGTCACCGCGCGCGCGACGCGCTCGACCGTCTGCCCGGCGCGGGCCAGGTCGTACAGCTTGCGTCCGCCCTGCTTGATCGCGCTGTGCATCGGCGGCACCTGCGCGATCTCCCCGCGAAAGCGCGGCAGCGCCGCCTCGATCTCGGCGCGCGTCACGGGGCGGGAGTCCTGCGCCGTAACCGCGCCCTCGGCGTCGTAGGTGTCCGTCTCCACGCCGAAATGCACGCGAGCCACATACGTCTTGGGCGACCCCATCAGGTATTCGCTCAGGCGCGTGGCCGGCCCCAGGCACAGCACCAGCACGCCTGCCGCCGCCGGGTCGAGCGTCCCGGCGTGGCCAACCTTCTTCACGCCCGTGCCGCGCCGCACCCAGGCCACCAGGTCGTGACTGGTGGGGCCGGGGGGCTTGTACAGGTTCAGCAGGCCGAAGACGCCGGACACGCCGCTCGCTCCACTACACGACCAGCGGCGCGCCCGCGCGCACCGCATCCTGCAGCATGGCGACCACGCGCGGGACGAGCGTCGCCAGCGGCTCGCGGACTGTCGCGCCGGAGGCCAGCTTGTGCCCGCCGCCGCCCAACGCCACGGCCACCTCGGACGTATCGAAGCCTGGCACGGCGCGTATGCCGATCTCGATTGCGCCATCCGGCTTCTCGCGGAAGACCACCGCGATGGACGCTTCGTCGGCCTGCACCAGCGTGCTGACCAGCCCGGCGTCATCGTGCCCGTCATAACCAGCCTGGGCGAACATCTCGCGGGTGATCGCCGCCCAGATGACGCCGCCCTCCAGACGCACGGTAGGCAGGGCCAGCCCCCACAGGCGCAGCCCGGCGTAGGTCGTGCGATTGACCGTGCGCTGGACGATCTCGGTCAGCGACGCGCCGCAGGCCATCAGACGCTGCGCCTTGCCGAGCGTCTCGCTGCTAACGTTATCTGTGCGGAAACACAGCGTATCGGTGACCAGCCCCGTCAGCAGGCAGAACGCCGTGTCGCGGCCAATGGGCGCGCCGAGCCGGTCGAGCCAGTCCAGCACGCCCTCGGCGGCGGCGACGGTCACCGGGTCCACCAGGTTGGCGTCGCCGAACAGTGTGTTGGTGGGATGGTGATCCAGGTTGATCAGGGGTGCGCCGCTCTGCCGAGCGGCCCGGCCCACGTCGCCCATGCGCGACTCGTCGCCGCAGTCTACGGCGATCACTAGGTCGGTCTGCACGCTGCCGAGCGCCGCCCGCACGTCGGCGCTGCCCGGCAAGAAGGCCAGGTCGGACGGCACGCCCTCGTCCACCGCCGTCTGCACGTCCTTGCCCAGGTCGCGCAGGGCGCTGGCCAGGCCGAGCATCGCGCCGATGGCGTCACCGTCGGGGCTGACGTGCGTCAGCACAAGCACACGCCGGGCAGGGACCAGCAGCGCCGCCGCTTTATCCCAGTCCATCGTCACCATCGTCATCTGCGTCGTCCTCCTCGGCGACCGCAGGGGCCGGCGACGCCGGCATGTTCAGCGAACTGAGCAGCTCGTCAATGCGCTCGCCGCGATCAATGGCTACGTCCCAGTGGAAATGCAGCACCGGCGTTTTGCGGAAGCGCGTGCGCGCCGCCAGCTCGCGGCGCAGGAAACCGCTGGCCCGCTCCAGACCGGCCATGACTGTCTGGCGGTCTTCCAGGGCGTGCACGTAGACCTCAGCGTATTCGATTTCGCGATCCACCTTCACCTCGGTGATCGTCACGTCCTGCAAGGCGGGATCGGTCACTTCCATCATGAACAACTCGCCCAGGATTTCCTGGATGAGTTGCGCCGCCCGTTCCTGTTTGATCGTCATGGTCTTACCCTCGTTGCAGCGAACAGAAGCTAACCCCGTGCAAGGGGCATCGCGCGATGGGGCAGGGTTCTTAAACCGCAGAGGCGCAGAGGACGCAGAGAAGAACTATGACGACTCTCTGCTTTTCTCCGCGCTCTCAGCGTCTCTGCGATGAGGCTCTACCCCCAATGCGAGACGCTCCCCTATGCCGCGATCAGCCCGTCGCGCGCGTCGCGTCAAGCGCCGCCAGCAGCGCGTCGCGGGCCGAATGGCGCGGCGACCAGCCAGCAGCCGCCAGCCGATCCGCGCGCAACATCCCGCTCAGGAGCAGGGCGCGCGCCCACAGCGGTGGCGTCGGCCAGCCGCGCCAGCGCCAGCCCCACCACGCCCGTAGCACCAGCCACGCCCCCGGAACGCACGTCTGCCCGCGCCCGGCCAGTGCCGCCAGTTCGCGCAGCGCCAACCCATCGCTGGCGGCCACGTTGTAGAGTCCTGGTAGATCATGCCAGATCGCGTGCTCAACGGCCAGCAGTGCGTCCTCTTCATGCACTAGCACCAGTGCACGGTCCTCTTCCCCGCAGACGAGCACCGGCAGCCGCCGCACATGGCGCACGATCTCGCCGTGATGCGCACCCGCCAGGGGCGCAACGCGCAGCCGCGTCAGCACGCCGCCGTAGTGTGGCGCGGCGTCAAGCTCCAGCCAGTCGGCCAGGCGCGCCCGCGCCCGCGCGTAGGCGCTGGCGTTGTGCCCGCGCACGGCGGCATCTTCGCCCAGGGCAGCGCCCGCCGCTCGCGTGCCGTACAGCGCCGCGCTATTGGCCACGATCAGCCTGGGCACGCCCAGCGTCATCGCCGCCCCCACGAACGCCCGCGCTTCGCTGACCAGCGCGGCTTCGCGTCGCCGGTCGCGGCGGGCCAGCGGCCAGCGCAGCGGTGTCAGCAGCACGGCGGCGTCGGCATCCGCCAGGTACGGCCACCATTCGCGCTGCTCATACGCCGCGCGCACGAAGTGCAGGCCGGGCAGCGGCGGGTAGCAGGGCTGGTCGTCCAGACCGGTGACACGCTGGACGCGCCCGCCGTCCAGCAGGCGTTCGGCCAGCAGTCGCCCGGTGTTGCCCGCCACGCCGCCAATGAAGACGCGCATAGTTCCCCCGATGCACAGCGTTCACTGCGCGCACAAAATAAGCGGGCCAGAAGTTCGCGCGCTCCTGGCCCGGTTGGTCGCAAGACGGCAGCGCGTGCGGTTAGTTCACGCGCTCGCGGACGTAGAACTCAATGCGGTCGCCCTCAACGAAGTCGTGGAATCCGTCCAGGCCGATGCCGCACTCGAAGCCGGTGCGCACCTCGCGCACATCGTCTTCAAAACGCTTGAGGCTGGCCACTGCCACGCCGCTGGCCAACACATTACCCTGGCGCACGACGCGGGATTTGGCGTTGGGCCGCGCCACGCCCTCCAGGATATACGAACCGGCGATGTTGCCGATCTTGGGCAGGCGGATCACCCGGCGTACCTCGGCCACGCCAACCAGTTTATCGGCGTATTCCGGCTCCAGCAGGCCCTTCAGCGCCAGCTCGACGCTCTCGATCAGCTTGTAGATCACGTTGTAGGAACGGATGTCAACGCCCAGCGATTCGGCCACGCGCTCGGCAGCAGAGTCCGGCCCGACGTTGAAGCCGATGATGATCGCATGAGAGGCGTGGGCCAGGTTGACATCGTTCTCGGTGATCTCACCCACGCCGGCATGGAGGACGCGCACCTTGAAGTCGTTCACGGAGATGTTCTGGACGGAGTTGACGACCGGCTCCAGCGACCCATCCACGTCCACCTTGATGATGAGCAGCAGTTCTTTCGTCTCGCCAGCCTGGAAGCGGCTGAAGACCTCTTCGAGGGTGAGCGCCGGCGGTGCTTTGACGGCGGCTTCCTGCCGGGCCAGCCTGCGCCCCTCGACGATGGTCCGCGCTTCTTTGATGTCCTTGACCACCTCGAACATCTCGCCGGCGTGCGCTGGCACGTCCAGGCCCATCACCGACACCGGGCACGAAGGACCGGCCTCCCTGATCACGTTGCCGTTGTAGTCGAACATGCGCTTGATGCGCCCGTGCGAGGTTCCCGCCACCACAATGTCGCCGGTGCGCAGCGTGCCATTCTGCACCAGCAGCGTAGCCAGCGCGCCGCGCGCGCTCTCCATGCGCCCTTCCAGGACGGTGCCCGCCGCCGGAGCGTTCGGGTTGGCGGAGATGTCCTGTTCTTCGGCGACGAGCAGAATTGCTTCGAGCAGGTCTTCGATGCCGACCTGCGTGCGGGCGCTGACCGGCACGATCAGCGTGTCGCCGCCCCACTCGTCCGAGCGCAGATTTAGTTCTTCGGCAAGCTGCTGCTTAACGCGGTCGGGGTTGGCGTTGGCCTTGTCAATCTTGTTGAGGGCCACGACCACCGGCACGTTCGCCGCGCGCACGTGAGCATACGCCTCGCGCGTGGTGGGCATCACGCCGTCGTCGGCGGCCACCACCAGCACGGCGATGTCCGCGCCTTGCGCCCCGCGCGAGCGCATGGCTGTGAATGCCTCGTGCCCCGGCGTGTCCAGGAAGGTGATCACGCGGTCGTTGTGCGTCACCTGGTACGCGCCGATGTGCTGGGTGATGCCGCCCGCTTCGCCCGCCTGTACGTTGGTCTTGCGGATGACATCTAGCAGCGAGGTTTTGCCATGATCCACATGCCCCAGCACAGCCACCACTGGTGGGCGCGGCTTGAGCGCCTCGCGTGACTGGTCGGCATACAGGCGACGCCAGGTCTGCGTGGCTGTGCGATCCGGGGCGGGTTCTGGTTCTGGGGCCTTGATTGGCTGCACCTCAAAGCCCATGCTGTCGCCCACGATAGCAGCAGTGTCGAAGTCTATCTGCTGGTTGATGGAGGCCATGATGCCGTTGCTGATGAGTTCCTTCATCACTTCAATCGGGCTGGCACCCATCAGGTCGGCAAGTTCTCGTACCGTGAGAAAATCCGGGACTTCGAGTATCTGTTTTTGTTGTGGCATAGACATAGCGGGCCTGGCCGCTGCCGAAGGGCAGCAGCACCGCCGCTAACCTCCTTTCCTGGGTTGCCTGTGTATCCAGCGGACTGCGCCGGGCCATTGCGGCCTGCCGGGCCGCAATGGAGGGGCGTTATTGCTCAGGTGTGGTGGGACGCGCCGCTGCCAACCGCGCGCGGTCGGCGTCGCTCAGCGTGGTGCGCAGCGCCTTCGCCAGCACATCGCTCGCCAGGGCACGATCCCAGCAAGACGGATCATCACACAGGTAAGCGCCGCGCCCGCTGCGCTTGCCAGTCGGGTCTACGTGCACGCCCTCATCGGGAGTCCGCACCAGGCGCGTCAGCGACCGCTTGTCAGCCGTGGTGTGGCAGACCACACAGGTGCGCTGGGGGACCCGGCGGCGTCTGGTCGGTGTACCGAGCTTGCCCATCGTGCTCCAACACCCTCACAAGCCAGAGCCGATCATTCGAGGTACTCGTCCCACTCGCCCCGGCGACGCCCACCCTTGCGGCGACGGCGGGCGACAACCTCACCGCGCTCTTCATCGAAGATTAGCTCGCGGCGCTTGCCCTTCGATTTCTTCTTCCCGCGCCCGGCTTCGCCCTCTTCCTCGTCGAAGATGTCTTCCTCCTCAGTCTCGTCCGATGCCCTGGGCCGTCCGGCACTCCTGGCACGCCGCTCTAGCTCGGCAGCTTCCTCGGCATCCAGCAATGGCACCGGCTCCGGCTCGACGAAGGCCGGCATGGCCTCCTCTTCCTCGGTCAGTTCTGCCACAACCGGCCCAGTCTCGTCCTGCGCAGGCCCGGCCACCATCTCCGCTGCTGCTTCAGGCATGGCTTCGGCAGCCGCCAGCGGCTCTGGCTCTGGCTCAGGGGCCACTTCAGGCTCCGGCTCAGCGGCGCGCAAGATCACCAGGTCGTCAAGGGCATAGCGGATAGCTTCCATCGCGTCTTCGCCAGCACCGCCCTGCTCCAGCGTACGCTGCAGGTTTTCGGCATCGGCCAGCACGCGCACCATCAACTCGCCCACGTTCTCAATGCGCGCCAGGGCGCGGTTGATGTCTTCGTCCAGTTCCAGTTCTTCAATGGCCATGCGGTAGGCGCGGTCGGGCACCAGGTTGCGCACGCCGCTCATGGCTGCACGGCGCGTCGAGCGACCTGCCTCGCGCACAGCCTGCAGGCGGCGCTCGGCGATCTTGACGAACTCGGTCAGCGTCTTGTATTCCTCTGGCTGCACGGGGCGGTTGGCGAGCTTCTTCTCCATGATGCGCTCGACCTCGGCCACCAGGTCGGGCATTTCCGCCTGCAGGGAGTCCAGCGGCGGCTCTTGCAGCCCGGCATAGGCTTTTTCGGCGGCCTCGGAGACGCTCTTGATGTCAATGCGCCAGCCGGTCAGCTTAGCAGCCAGGCGAGCGTTCTGTCCTTCGCGGCCAATCGCCAGCGAAAGCTGGTCGTCGGGCACGATCACAGTAGCTGTGCGCCCTGTGTCCAGGTCTTCTTCGAGCAGCATATCGCTGACGCGGGCCGGGCTGAGCGCCTTAGCGATGAAGATCGCCGGGTCCGCGTTCCACTCGATGACATCAATTTTCTCGTCGTTCAGTTCCTTGACGATGTTCTGAATGCGCATCCCGCGCATCCCGACGCACGCGCCGACCGGATCAACGCCCTCCTGCAGCGCGGCGACGGCCACTTTGGAGCGGTGCCCCGGCTCGCGGGCGATGTTCTTGATCTCCACCTGGCCGTTGTAAATCTCCGGCACCTCATACTCGAACAGGCGGCGCAGCATGTTCTTATGGGCACGGCTGACGACGATCTGCGGGCCGCGCGTGTTGCGCTTGACCTCGGCGACATAGGCGCGCACCTTGTCGTGCGGGCGGTAGCGTTCGCCGGGAATCTGGTGCTGGCGAGGCATGACCGCCTCAGCGCGGCCCAGGCTGATGGTCAGCGTGCCGTGGCTGACGCTCTGCACCGTGCCGGTAACCAGGTCGCCCTCGCGCTCAACGAACTCATCGTACAGGGCGTCGCGCTCGGCCTCGCGGATGCGCTGCAAGATGACTTGCTTGGCCGTCTGCGCGGCGATGCGCCCAAAGGTGATGCTGGTCTGCACCGGCACCATCACCGTGTCGCCAAGCTGGGCATCGGGCACGTGTTGGCGCGCCACTTCCAGCGCCACCTCGGTCGACTCGTTCTCAACCGACTCGACGACTTCCTTCTCAAGGAAGATGTGGGCCTCGCCAGTCGGGTCAATCTGCGCCTCGACGCGCTGGTTGTTGCCGATGTTGGCATCGCGCTTGTAGGCGGAGACGAGCGCCTGCGAGAGGGCGTCCATCACCACTTCACGCGGCAACGCGCGCAACTCGACAATCTCGTTGAAAGCCAGGGTGAAATCGCTCTTCATGGTTCTGCTTGGTTCTGCCCTACCAGGACTCACACCATCAATGGGGTGCTGAGCAAGCCAGCCATATACAACGAAAAGTGGGGGGTCCCACTTTCCTCAGTACATCTCGGTCTCAGCAATCACAGTATAGCACAGCCCGCTTCGCTTGACAAGGGTAGCGGGCCGAGGCCCACGAACAAGTTGTTGGGCAATCGTCAGAATGCCCCTATCCCCCGGCCCCTTCC
>CAYNHD010000188.1:0-8014 GCA_964396775.1 uncultured Thermoflexus sp.
CGGCGAGGATGATGCGCAATTGCTGGCCGTCTTCGCCGGGCAGGCGGCCATGCTCATTGACAACGCCCGCCTGTACGCCGAGATGCAGCGCCGCACGCACGAGGCCGAGGGGCTGCGGGCCATCGCCGCCATGACCACGCACGGCATCCCCAGCCAGGAGACCGTCGAGGAAGTGCTCATCGCCGTCGCCAACGTCTCGCAGTCCGGTTACGTGGCGCTGGCGCTCGTCGAAGAGAGCAGCGGGGCGCTGGTGCTCGACCCGCAGCACGTGTGGGGGGCCGCCCTCGACGCGCCCTTCCGCATGGACGCCTACGCGCCCGGCTTTGAGCAGAGCGTGCTCATCTCGCGGCGGCCCTTGCTCAGCCACAACCTGCCGGCGGACGGGCGCGTGCTGCCCCAGTACCGCCCGCTGATCGAACGCTTCGCGCTGCGCGACTGGGTACAGGTGCCTCTCACCATCCAGGATCGCTGCATCGGCGAACTCACTGTCGCCAACCGCACGACCGCTGTGCCCTACGACGAGGGCGACGTAGACCTGCTGGCGGCGATTGCCACCCAGGTCGCGGCGATGGTAGACCGGATGCGCATGGGCACGACCAGCGACCAGGATTTGCACGCCCGCGTGCAAGAACTGAACGCCCTGGGCCGCGTCACGCACGAGCTGAGCCGCACGCTGGAACTGGATCGCATTCTCGATGTCATCCGCCAGGAGGCCCTGCGCTCGACGGACGCCAGCGCGGTGAGCATTGTCCTGCTGACCGACCGCGAGGAGTGGGAGCGGGCGGACGAGCCGGTGATCCAGCGGCGCTTCGGCGAGGGGCGCGTGTTGCGCGACCTGGCCCCGGTCGAGCGGGCGGCGGTTCTCAGCGGCGAAATGGTGACCGTAGACGATTACCAGGGCAGCACGCTCCAGGCGCGCCCGGCCAGCGCGCGCTCGGCCCTGGCCGTGCCCATCACCTTTGGCGACCAGGTGATCGGCCTCATCCACCTTTACAGCGACCGACCGGGCGTCTTCAACCAGAGCGTGGCCGATTTCGCCGTCGCGCTGACCGATCAGGCCACTGTCGCCATCACCAACGCGCGCCGCTACCAGGAGCAGATCGAGGCCAACCGCGCGCTGCGCGTGCGCGCCGAGCGCATGGGCCGCATCTTCGAGCTAGGTGAGATGTTCCGCGCCGGAGCGAGCCTGCAAGAACTGCTCGAAGAGGTGGCGCACAGCATCCAGGAGACGGTGGGCTTCAACGCCGTGCTGATCAGCGTCGCGGACGAGGGGGCCGGCGTGCTGCGCCGCACGGCCCAGGCCGGGCTGCCGCTGGCCGCCTTCGAGGAACTGCGCCAGACCGCGCCGCCGCTCGAACAGGCCCGCAGCCTGATGCAGGAGAGCTACCGCATCAGCAACAGCTACTTCCTGCCCGCCGAAGGCACCGAGCAGCTAACCGCCGGGCTGCCCACGTACTCGGTGTTGCAGGAGCGTATGGGCAGCGGCCCGCGCGCCTGGCACCCGGACGACCTGCTGCTCGTCCCGCTCACCGGGTCGGGCGGGCAGTTGCTGGGGCTGATCAGCGTGGACGAGCCGCAGTCGGGCCGCCGGCCTACCTTCGCCATCGTCGAGGCGCTGGAAATCTTTGCCGGGCAGGCCGCCTTCAGCATCGAGAACTACCGCCTGGTCGAGCGCCTGCAACAGGAGGCGGAGGCCACCCGCCGCGAGCGCGACCGTCTGGCCCAGCTTCACCGCGTCGCCAGCAAGATTCAGGCGGCGAAGGACGTTCCCACCCGCTTGCAGGTGGTCGCCGAGGGCATTCACGAGGCGGGGTGGGGCCACGTGGTGATCACACTGCGCGACGAGCGCCTGGAGCCAACCGCCCTGATCCAGGTGGGCTATGCGCCCGACGAAGCGGCCCGCCTGCAAAACGAGATCATCCCCGGCGCGGTGTGGCGGCGCTGGATCAACGACCTGCGCTTCTACGACCTGAAGCTGGGCGCGGGCTACTACCTGCGCTACGACCATCCCTGGGTGCGCGCCAACGTGCTCAAGGAGCGCGCCGACGCCGTGCACCCCGTCCCTGCCGACCGCTGGCACCCGCTCGACATGCTCTATCTGCCGCTCATCGGCCACGACCAGCAGCGCATCATCGGCATCATCGCCATGGACAGCCCGGCGGACGGGCGCGCCCCGACCGAAGCCTCGCTGCTGCCCTTTGAGCTGTTCGCGTCGCAGGCGGCGGCGGCCATCGAGACGACGCGCCTCACCCAGGAAACAGTCATCGCCGCCGAGCAGGAGCAGCGTCTCAACGAGGTGATGGAGGCGGTGTCGGCTTCCATCCGCCCGGAGCAGGTGGTCGCGGCTGTGGCGCGCGGCCTGGGGCGGCTGGTGCCCTTCACGCGCATGAGCGTCGCTGTCTACGACGACACTGCCGCGCACTTTGAGGTCTACCAAGCCGATGTCCTCAGCGGCCCGGCGGTTGACGTGGCGCGCGACGCGCCGCTCAGCGCCGCTGGCACGGCGACCTGGGAATCGTTTCGGCTGGCGTCGGCCCATTTCTACCAGCTTGAGCGCGACGAGGCCGCCCGCACGCAGTACGCCGACCTGCGCGCGTCGTACGAGAGCGGCGAGCGCAGCACGCTGCTCGTCCCAATGATCTCCGGCGTGCAGGCTATTGGCGTGCTGCGCCTGGGCACGGAACTGGAGAACGCCTTCGGCTTCGAGGAAAACCGCGACCTCATCCAGCGCCTGGCTAACCTGTCGGCGGTGTCGTTGGAGAACGTGCGCCTGTTCGCCAGGGCGCAGGAGCGCGCCACTGCGTTGGACGCGCAGGCGCAGCGCATGGCTCTGCTCAACCGCGTGGCCCTGGCGCTGGCTCAGACGCTCGACCTGGAGAACATCTTCGAGATCGCCCTGCGCGAGACGGCGATCTCGCTCGGCATCAGTGAAGGTGCGGCGCTGCACGTAGACCCGGAACGCAGCCGGGGGCTGGTCATCGTCGAATACCCGCGCGGCGATGCCCCGCCCGAACAGGTCATTGACCTGGCCGCAGACGCGGCGCTGCGCCGCGTGCAGGAGGACTTGATCCCGCTGGTCGTCGAGCGGTCGAGCGGCGACGATCTGTACGAGTCGGCCCGGCTGTGGATGCACCGCGAGGACGTACAACGCTCACTGCTGGTGCCGCTAGTCGCCGGCGGGCAGGTGATCGGCGTGCTGCGCCTGGACGCGCTGGCGGCGGAGCGTGTCTTCAGCGACGAGCAGATCGAGCTGGCCCAGACCATTGCCAGCCAGGCGGCCATTGCTGTGCAGAACGCGGCCTTGTTCGAGCAGACGACGCTGCGCACGCGCGAATTGGAGACGCTCTTCGAGTCGGCGCAGGCGACGGCGGTCACGCTCGACCTCAACGAAGTGGCGCGCCGCGTGACGGTGCAGATGCTCAGCGCGCTGGACGCAGACGCCTGCGCGGTCTATTTGTGGGACGACGTGAACGACACGCTGACCGTGCACGGTGAGATCAGCGCCCGGCCTGAGGGTGGGCCGGGCGAGCAGCCCGGCGCCGTGTACAGCCTGGCCCCGTACCCACTGCGTAGCAGGGCGCTGCGCGAGCGCGAATTGATCGTCGTCCGCGCCAACCAGGAAGACCTGCCGCCCGGCGAGCGCGACCTGATGGCCCGTCACGCGGCGGCGACGCGGATGCTCATCCCCCTGGTGGTCAACGACATCGCCATCGGCCTGGTCGAGGTCGAGTTGCTCGATCCGGTGCGTCGCTTCCCGCCGGGCGCGTTGCGTCTGGCCCAGGCGCTGGCCAGCCAGGCGGCCATCTCCATCGAGAACGCGCGCCTGCAAACCGAGACGCGGCGCACGGTCGAAGAGTTGTACGTGATCAACGAGATGTCGAGCGGCCTGTCGTCGGCGGACACGCTGGAAGACCTGCTGGCGGTGATTGACGCGCTGCTGCCCAGCCTGACCGACGCCGAGCAACTGTATGTGGCCCTGTACGACAGCGCGACCGGGCAGATCAGCTTCCCACTGGCCACCCTGGTGACGGAAGACCGCCCGCTGGACGAGCCGCCGCGCCCGCTGGGCAACGACGAGTTCTCGGCGATCATCCGCCGCAAAGCGCCGCTGCTGCTGGCCGGCGAGGCTGTTGAGAGCGTGCGGCGCAGCCTGGGGATCGAGACGATGATGCCCGACGCACGCTGCTTCCTGGGCGTGCCGCTGCTGGCCGGCGACGAGGTGATCGGCGTGCTGGCCGTGCGCGACGACCGCGATCCGCTGACGTTCTCGCTCAGCGACCAGCGTACCCTGACCACCATCGGCGCGCAGTTGAGCATTGCCGTGCAGAGCACGCGCCTCTTCCAGCAAACGCTGGAACTAGCCGAAGAACTAGAGCAGCGCGTCCGCGAGCGCACCGCCGAGCTAGAGCAGGAGCGCCAGCAGCTTGCCACGCTGTACGGCATCACGACCGAACTGGCGACCAGCCTGGACATGGAGCGCCTGCTCCATCGCGCGCTGGAGATGGTGGCCCGTGCGGTGGGCGCGGTGCAGGGCGCGATCCTGCAGGTGGACGCGGAGACCGAGCGGCTGGTCTTCCGCGCGCACTTCGGTACACCGGGCGAGCAGGTGGCCGTCGAAGGCGAGGAGCCGCTCTCGCTGGCGCTGGGCGAGGGATTGACCGGCTGGGCCGTGCGCCATCGCAGACCGGTTGTGGTAGATGACGTGCAGAACGACTCGCGCTGGTTGCAACTTGGCACGACCGGCGCGGTGCCGCGCGCGGCGCTGGTCGCCCTGATCGAGACCAACGAGGACATCCTGGGCGCGATTGCTCTCTACAGCGACCAGCCCGCCGTCTTCGGCCAGGAGCACCTGCGGCTGGTGACGGCGGCGGCGCACCAGGTCGCCAACGCCATGAACAACGCCGAGCTATACGGGCTGATCCGCGACCAGGCCGACCGGCTGGGTGCGCTGCTGCGCCAGGAACAGATCGAGGCGACCAAGAGCGCGGCCATCCTGGACTCGGTGGCGGACGGGGTAATGGTTGCCAACGAGCACGGCGAGATCATCGTCTTTAACCAGACGGCATCGCGCATCCTGGGGCTGCCGGTCGAGGATGTGCTGGGCCGCCCAACGGCAGACGTGGCCGGGCTGTATGGGACGGGGCGCGCGCGTTGGGCCAGCGCCGTGCAACGCTGGCAGCACGCTCCATCAAGCTACGAACCGGGCGAGTACCTGGAAGAGCGGCTGGAGCTAGAAGACAAGCGCGTGATCAGCGTGCGCCTGTCGCCGGTCGTCCTGGGCGACCAGTTTCTGGGCACGGTGTCCGTCTTCCGCGACATCACGCGCGAAGTCGAAGTAGACCGGCTCAAGAGCGAGTTCGTGGCGACAGTCTCGCACGAGTTGCGCACGCCCATGACCTCGATCAAAGGTTACGCCGACCTGCTGCTGCTGGGCGCTGCCGGTGATATGGCCCCCCAGCAGCGCGGCTTCCTGGAGACGATCAAGCACAACGCCGACCGCCTGACCAAGCTGGTCAACGACCTGCTCGACATCTCGCGCATTGACCAGGGGCGCGTCGAGATGCGCTTTGGCCCGGTGGAAGTGACTCGCCTGGTCGAGCGGACGGCGGTGCACCTGCGCGGTCGCTGCGAAGACGAGGGGCGCGCCATGCAGATTGTCGCCGACGTGCCCGCCGATCCGGAGTTGACCGTGTGGGGCGACTACGACAAGGTGGCCCAGATTCTGACCAACCTGGCCGATAATGCCTTCAACTATACGCCGGAGGGCGGCACCATCACCCTGGCCGCCCGCCGCGACGAAGCAGTGGGCCAGGTGATTCTCTCCGTGACGGATACCGGCATCGGCATCCCGTCAGAGATCGCCGGGCGCGTCTTCGAGCGATTCTTCCGTGGCGAAGACACGCACGAGATGGTGCTCGACACCCCCGGCACCGGGCTGGGGCTGTCCATCGTGCGCGAGTTGGTGGAGTTTCACCAGGGCCGCATCTGGTTCGACAGCCAGGTTGGGCAGGGGACGACGTTCTATGTGATGCTGCCCGCACATGCCCCGGACAGCGAGGCGCTGGACAGAGCGGCGCAGGTTAGTGGAGAGTGATGGTTGTGCCGATGGCTCGCATACTGATTGCCGAGGACGAACGCGACATCCGCGACTTGATCGAGTTCACGCTGAAGTTCGGCGGCCATGAGGTGATCACGGCGCGCAACGGGACCGAGGCGGTGGAGCTGGCCCCCCAGCATAAGCCCGACCTCATCCTGCTCGACGTGCGTATGCCGCGCATGACCGGCTACGAGGCGTGCCGCGCGATCAAGGCCCTCGACGGGTTGAAAGACACCCCTGTGGTCTTTCTGTCGGCTAAGGGGCAGCAGAACGAGATGGAGTCCGGCATGGAGGCGGGGGCCTACGACTACATCCTCAAGCCGTTCGCGCCGGATCATCTGAACGCGCGAGTGAACGAGATTCTGGCGAAGTCGAAGAAACCACTTGAGCAGGGCTGAGCGGGGCCTGGCTGCCCGCGAGACGCGGCATGAGCGCGATTACGATAGACAACGAACTGGTACACTACGAGGTGCTGGGGCGTGGCCGCCCGGTCATCCTGGTGCACGGCTGGCTTGGCTCGTGGCGCTACTGGGTGCCGGCCATGCAACACCTCAGCATGAAGTACCGCGTCTATGCGCTCGACCTGTGGGGCTTCGGCGACTCCGCGCGCAACCCGGCGCGCTACGATTTCGCGGCGCAGGTAGAGTTGGTGGCCGGCTTCATGGGCCGGCTGGGGATCGTCAAGGCGGCGCTGGTTGGGCACGACCTGGGCGCGGCAATCGCGGCGCACCTGTCCGTCAAGCACGCCGACCGCGTGCCGCGCCTGCTGACCGTCTGCCCGCCGCTGTTCGAGCTGCCGGAGCATTCCCCCGACCCCGCCCCGGCTGACGCTTCGCCGCCCGCCGCTCCTGCCGCCTCCGCTGCGCCTCCGCCCGCACCAGAACCGCCACCCGCACCTCCTGGCGATGGCGGGGCGGGTTTGCAGGCGTCGCTCGAACAGACGGCGCGCGCCATTGGCGAGGCGCGCCTGGCTGCCGTCCCCGCCAGGCCCGCCCTCAACGGCGCACCCCCGGCTCCGCCTGCGGCGGACGCCCCTGCCAGCAGCGCCCCCACGCCGCCCGCGCCGCACCCGAACCCGCTCAAGGCACACCTGGCCACACACGACCGGCTGGAACTGCTCAAGCAGCACGTCGAGGCCGGGCCGGATCAGGACAAGCTGCGCGCCGAGGTGGAGAAGGCCGACCCGCTGGCCTTCGCCGCCAGCCTGGAGGCCTTTGCCCTGGTGGACACGCTGCGCGATCTGCGCGCGCTGACCATGCCCGCCGTGCTGGTCTACGGCGACAAAGACTCGCTGTTTCCGGCTCCGGCGGAGAGGATGCTCGCTGCGCTGACCGACGGGCGCGGCACCTTCGGCGTGATGTCGCTGGCCGGAACGCGCCACTTCCCCATGCTGGAGGATGGCGCGGCCTTCTCGCGGCTGCTGATGGCCTTCCTTGAAGCGCCGGACGTGACCAAAATCGCGCTGAAAGACCTGTGGGTGCGCCGCGTGCGCTGATACACCCATGACGCCTCACCCCTTCAATCCCCTCTCCAGCCGGGCTAGAGAGGCGGGCTTTGACCGGCTGGCGTAGCGTCTCTGGCTTTGCCGGACAGGGGCGTTGCGCGGAAAGAGACTTCCGAAGTTTTCGGAAACTTCGGAAGTCTAGCTGCGGAGCGCCTGCGCCCGTCGTAGGGGTGCTGCTCTGCTGCACCCGTTGTGGGGGCGGGTCTAGAGCGTGTTATGCACTTTTCAACCCCTATCCCCCGGCCCCTTTCCCCGCAAGCAGGGAAAGGGGAGCCTCCCCGCTGGCGGGGAGGGATTAGTGGTGCGGCACCACTGAGGATGTTCAAGTGCAGGAGCCTCCCCGCTGGCGGGGAGGGATTACAGGGTGGGGTCAGGGCGCTACCCATGCGCCGTGCCCTGCACGCTACGCCGAG
>CAYNHD010000189.1:0-7998 GCA_964396775.1 uncultured Thermoflexus sp.
GGCAGCGTCGCCGAGAACTGGGTCGCCGGCCCCGGCATGACCCCGGCGGGCGCGGTGGATTGGTGGCGCAATAGCGGCATCCACTACGCGACGCTTACCTCGACAGCGCAGCATGTCGGTGTGGGCGTGGTGCGGGGCAGCCGGGGCACGGTTTACGTGCTGGTGGCCGGACGACCGTCGCCGCCGCGCCGCCCCGTTGCGGCAGGGGAAGCAGCCCCCGAAGAAGAAGAGGATGAGGATTGGCCCGTCGTCGTGCCGATCACCCGCGCCGAGCCGAGCGAGAACGGGCGCATCGTCCACGTCGTGCAGCAGGGCCAGACCGCCTGGGCCATCGCTGCTGTGTATAAGGTAGACCTCGACGAGATGCTGCGTATTAACAACCTGGTGCGCCCGGTGGTGCTCAAACCGGGCGATGAGGTGATCGTCAGGCTGGGCGAAGGCGAGTCCCCGCCGCCGACCCCGACCCCTCCCACCGAGTACACCATCCAGGAAGGCCAGACGATCTGGGAAGTTGCCGTGACGCACGGCCTGACCGTTGACCAACTGCTCGGCTTCAACGGCCTGACGCGCGAGGATGTGATCCTGCCGGGGACGGTGCTGCGCCTCGTGCCCTCGGAGCCGGGCGCGGAGTCGCCACCGCCGCAAGAGGGATCGGCCAGCGTCACCGCTACGGGGGAGCCACCCGCCGCGCCGCCGCCCACTGATGCGCCTACTAACGCACCCCCTGCGGCGACGCCGACGGTCACGCCCCTGCCCAGCCCGACGTTGCGGCTGATGCCCACGATCACGCCCGCCTACTCGCCCACCCCGTCGCCGGAGCCGCCGAGCGAGACGCCCATCGCGCCGGTGGGCACCACACCTCCCACGCCAGTGCCAGCCAATGCCCGACCGGCCGACAGCGCCTCAGACGGCGAGGGTATGGACGAGATGCTCATAGTCAGCCTGGGCGTGCTGGGAGCGGTGTGGGTTATGGTCGGGGGGATCGGGCTGGTCGGTTATGTGACGAAGAGGCGGCGCTAGGCAAGCTGAGAACGCGCGAGGCGGCCCACCACACTCGCTGAGCCGCCCCGCTGAGTCTCGCCCCCAGACGCGCGCCGCCTACGCGCGCAGCACCGCTCCAAGCTGGCGCTCGACCGCCTTGACGATCCGCGCGTGAATCCTGGCCACTTCCGCGTCGTTGAGCGTGCGGTCGGGCGCGCGGTAGGTCAGGGCGTAGGCCAGCGACTTCTTGCCCGCCGGGATGGAACTGCCGCGATAGACATCGAACAGGCGCGCCTCCTCCAGCAGGTCGCCGCCTGCGCGCCTGATCACGTCGTAGACCTCGAGGGCCGGCGTCGCCTCGTCGAGCACAATCGCCAGGTCCTGGTAGACGGCGGGATGCGCTGGCACCGGGCGAATCTGGCGGATCAATTCCACGTCGGCCAGCAGCGCGGCCAGGTCTAGCTCGGCGGCGAGCACGGGCCGCGCCAAATCCAGCCCCAGGCCGAACGCCTGGCGCACCAGGGGGTGCACTTCGCCGAGCACGCCCACCTCGCGCCCGTTGATGCGCAACAGGGCGGCACGCCCCGGATGGAACGTGCTGTGCGCGACCGGGGTGAAGGTCACCGCGCCGGCAACGCGCAGATCGCGCAGCACTGCCTCGATGACGCCCTTGAGATCGAAGAAGTCCAGCAGGCCGGTGGGGACATCTCCCCCCCACTGAGGGACTCCGCGCGGCCCGGTGAGGGCGATTCCCAGGCGGCCTGGCTCGTCGGGCAACGGATCGTCGGGGCGCGGCAGGTAGACCGCCCCGATCTCGAACAGAAGCTGCCGGTCGGTGTGGCGGGCGTTGGCGGCCACAGTGTCGAGCAGGCTGGCCAGCAGGGTATGGCGCATCACCGTCTTGTCGGCGGCGATGGGGTTGGCCAGGGTCACATAGGGCACGTCCGGCCAGTCGGACGCCGCGCCCGGCGGGGTGAGCAGCGCCTCGCGCTGCGGCGTGGTCAGGCGGTAGGTCACGATCTCGCGCAGCCCGGCCTTGACCAGTGCATCGCGCAGCGCCTCCTCGCGCTCCAGGGCGACGTTGGCGCGCTGAGCGGGCAGCTCGTCAGCGATCAGCGCGTTGGGAATGCGGTCGTAGCCGTAGACACGGGCGATCTCCTCGATCAGATCGGCCCGCCCGGTCAGCCCGGTACCGATATCCAGCCGGTGATCGGGCACCACCACGTGCAGCACATCGCCGCGCTCCGTCACCTCGAACTCCAGCGCGCGCAGAATGCGCACGATTTCCGCCTGGGGGATGGCGAAACCGAGATGGCGCGTCACCTCTGGCACGGGCAGGTCTACCGTGATGACCTCGGCGGGCAATGGGTACTCGTCAATGATGCCCGCCGCGATCGTGCCGCCCGCCATCTGGCGCATCAGTTCGATGCAGCGGCGCAGGCCGCGCTCGGCCATGGCCGGGTGCACGCCACGGCTGAAGCGAAGCCCCGCTTCGCTGCTCATCTTCTGGCTTTGCATGGTGCGGCGGATGTTGATGAAGTTCCAGGCCGCCGCCTCCAGCAGCACGTTGGTCGTCGCCGCGCGCTGGGCCGTGGCCTTGCCGTGAGCGATCTCACCCTCCTCCGGCAGTTCAAGGCCGGTCGCGTCGAGCGGCTCGCCGCCCATGGTCAGCGGGTCCCAGATCTCGCTCTCCAGCCCGCCCATGATGCCGCCGATGCTCAGCGAGCCGGCAGTGTCGGCGACCAGGATGTTGAACTCGTCCAGCGCGTGTTCGGCGCCGTCCAGCGTCACTAGGTGCTCGCCCGGCTCCGGCAGGCGGGTGATGATCACCGGCGCTGCGTCCCCAGCGCGTCGCTTGAGCGTGTCCCAGTCAAAGGCGTGCAGCGGCTGCCCCAGTTCCAGCATGACGTAGTTGGTGGCGTCCACGATGTTGTTGATCGGGCGCATCCCGGCCAGGCGCAGCCGGCGCTGCATCCACTGGGGCGATTCCTTGATCTGCACGTCGCGGATCAGGGCCAGGGTGAAGCGCGGGTTGAGTTGCGGCTCGCGGATGTCAATGGACACCTGCCCGGCAATGGGCGGCCCCGCGGCGACCACCTCCAGCGGCGGCAGACGCAGCGACGCGCCGGTCAGCGCGGCGACTTCGCGGGCCACGCCGACGATGCTGTAGGCGCGGGCGATGTTGGGCAGCATGTCAATCTCGAGCACGGCGTCGCCGAGCACGTCTTGCAGCGGCGTGCCGGGCGCGAAGTGGCCGAACTCCTCCCAGTCGAGCAGCAGAATGCCCTCGTGCGAGTCAGAGAGGCCCAGTTCCTTCTCCGAGCAGACCATGCTGCGGTTGGGGATGCCGCGTAGCTCGCGCTGCTTGAGGATCATGCGGCTTCCATCGTCTTTGTGCCCGTCAATAACTTCCGCGCCTTCGTGGGCAAAGGGCGAGAGCAGTGGCGGGTCGAGCGGCCCCTGATCCTTGTAGGGGAACAGGTTGGGCGCGCCGGTGACGCACTGCTCCAGTTCCGCGCCGCCGTAGTCTACCAGGGCCAGCACCAGCCGGTCGGCGTTGGGGTGGGCGCGCACTTCGCGGATGGCGCCGAGCATGATCTTCTCACGGTTCCACACCAGGTGATCGGACGGCGGCAGATGGCTGCCCGGCGGCGGGTCACCCTGGGGGATGCCGATGTACTCGATGCCCCCCACCTCCAGCCCGGCCAGGGTCAGGCGCTCGGCCAGTTCCTCGACGGAGAGCGTGAGGTCCACGTAATCCTTGAGCCACGAAATCGGTACCTTCATCTGCGCGTGCGTCTCCTTGGTGAGCGAAAAGCTTTCAGCGGTCAGGCATCAGCCGCCGGCGATGAGCATCGAAGGGATCAGTTCACCGCCGTCGCCAGGATCGGCTCGCCAGCAGTGACGACGACCGTGTGCTCGTACTGCGCCGTCAGGCTGTGGTCTACGGTGCGCAGCGTCCAGCCGTCGCGGTCGGTGACGATGCGCCCGCTGCCCACGCTAAAGAACGGCTCGACGGTGAAGACCATCCCCTCGTGCATGATCGTGCGGTCCTGGCGGTGGTAGAAGTTGAGCACGCTCGGCTTCTCGTGCAGGCTCCGCCCGACGCCGTGCCCCGGCAGCTCGCGGATGATCGAATAGCCGCCCTTGCGCGCGATGCGCTCGACCGTCTTGCCGATCGCGTTCAGCGGACGCCCGGCGCGCACCACGCCGATCGCCTCGTCCAGCGCGCGCCGCGTGAAGCGGCACAACCGCTCGGCCTCCGGGCGCGCGGGCGGGACGATTACGGTCGCCGCTGTGTCCGCCCAGTACCCTTCCAGCTCCGCCGACACATCCACGTTGACCACGTCGCCCGGCTGGATGACGCGCTCGCCGGGGATGCCGTGCGCCGCCTCGTCATTGAGGCTGATGCAGGTGAAGCCGGGGAACCTGTAGGCCAGGATCGGCGCTGAGCGCGCCCCGTGCCGCTGCAGGAACTCCGCGCCGATGGCGTCAAGCTGGGCGGTGGTCATGCCCGGCTCGACGCAGGCCAGCATGTGCTGCAACGCCTCGCCGCAGATGCGCCCGATGCGCAGCAGCTTGCGCAGGTCGTCGTCGTTCTCGATAGTCATGATGGTTCCTTTTGAGCGATCAGCTTTCAGCTATCAGCAAGAACGATCTGCGTGGATCGCCGCCCTTGCTCTTGCTGACTGCTGACTGCTGATAGCTGACGGCTACTACACCGCTTCCGCTACCTCTGCCAGCACCCGGCGAGTCAGGACGCGCGCCATCTCCGCCCGGTACTCGCGGCTGCCCCAATGATCGTCGGGCGGGTCGAGGGCCAATGCAGCGAGCGCCGCGTCCACATCGCCGCTCTGGTCGAAGCGGCGCGCCGCCTCTGGCTGGGCAAGCGGCCAGGGCGCGACTCCGCACAGCGCCAGCCCCGTATGCCGCGCCTTGCCATCCGCCCAGGCGACGGCCACTGCCCCGACAATGGGCGCATCGGCGGGCGTGCGCGCCACCTTCTGAAAGGTGACCGCCGCCCGCGCCGGGCCGCGCGGGACGCTGACGTGCGTCAGCAGGGCGCGCCAGGCAGAGTCACCAGATGCCAGCCACTCCGCGACGGACAGCGGCGCATCCGCCCCGGCGACAGCGATCCGCGCGTCGAGCGCCAGCAGCAAGGTCAGAGTCACCGATTGCGGATCGCGCTCCACCAGTAGATCGCCGAGGGTGAAGGTGTTGCGCAGCGTCTCCGGCAGGTCTTCTTTGAGCGCCCGCGCCAGGCCGCCCAGCAGCGGGTGCGCTCCGCTGCGCTCCAGGCACGTTTGCCGGGCGCGCTCCAGGGTCAACATGCTGCCCAGGCGCAGGGCGTCGCCATGCTCGGCAGCGCGATCCAACTCCAGGCGGCTCAGGTCAATGGCCGCCTCGACATCAGGGCGCGGGTGGCGTTGCAGCGCCGCCCCGCCGTAGAGCGGGAAATGGCCTTGCTGGGTCAGCAGGGCCAGGGCCTCGGCTTCCGTCCCCGGTTTGTAGATGGTTTTCAGGTTCAAGAGCATAGGAGAGACTCCTCAATTGGCAGCAGCCCGGATTCAGCCCTGGGCAGCGCTTCTCGCAGCACCCGCCTCACTTGTTGGCCGCTTCATCCGGCGGGATCAGCGATTGAAGCTGAGCGATCAAAGCGGGAATATCGTGCTGGATGACATCCCAGACTATGATGAGGCTCACTTCGTCGTAGCCGTGGATCAAGCGGTTACGCATGTCGGCCATTTGCTGCCAGGGAATGTCTGGATGCGCTGCACGAAATTCCGCCGACACCCTTCTTGCTGCTTCTCCGATAATCTCTACCCTCCGGATGATCGCGTCCTGGCGCAGTGTATCTTGCTCGAACATCGAGCGATCAATGCCGGCCATATACGCCTGAATATGGCGAGCAGCAATGAGCATATCCAGCACATACGTGAGATCACGCAGCACTGTAGACCGTCCTCGCCGACGCCAGAATCGCCCTGCGACGCAGGTAGTTGGGGCTGCGCTCGATGCTCTGGCGATCCACCAGGTCTACCGGACGGCCAAACAGCGCCTCGATTTCCTGCTGCATCTGACTGATCGCCGCCAACGTGCGCGCACTGCCCGGCGCAAACGTCACCAGCACGTCAATATCGCTATCCGGGCCGAAGTCGTCGCGCAGCACCGATCCGAACAGCGCCAGTTGGCTGATGTTCCAGCGCCGGCAGAACGCGGCGATCTCCTGCATTGGCAGGTTGACCGGCAGATGGTCTTGAACTCCGCTCATTGCTGTGCTCCACACTATTCCAGACGACCTGTGCCGCCAGAGACTGCCCCCTAGAACTGCTCCAGGAAGCGCAGATCGTTCTGCCAGAAGTAGCGGATGTCCTGGATGCCATGCACGTTCATCGTCATGCGCTCCGGCCCCATGCCGAAGGCGAAGCCGCTCCACTCGCGCGGATCGTAGCCGCCATTCTGCAGCACGACCGGGTGGACCATCCCGCAGCCGGCGATCTCGATCCAGCCGGTGTATTTGCACACCGGGCAGCCATCGCCGCCGCAGAGAATGCACTCGATGTCCACTTCCAGGCTCGGCTCGGTGAACGGGAAGTACGAGCCGCGGAAGCGCACCCGCTTGTCCGGGCCGAACATACGCCGGGCGAACTCGGCGATGGTGCCCTTCAGGTCGGTCAGGCGGATGTTGCGCCCGATGGCCAGCCCCTCGACCTGGTTGAACTGAATCTCGCTGCGCGCCGAAATCTGCTCGTAGCGGTAGCACATCCCTGGCAGGATGACACGGATGGGCTGGGTGCCGTTCTCACCGTAGGCGCGCATGGCCCGAATCTGGCCGGGGCTGGTGTGCGTGCGCAGGATCACGCCCGGCGTGGTGGTGTGGAACGTGTCCCACATATCGCGCGCGGGGTGGTGCGGCGGGATGTTGAGCAGGGTGAAGTTGGTGTCGTCGTCCTCCACGTCGCGGCTGCGGAACACCTGAAAGCCCATCTCCGCCCAGATGGCGTAAATCTGGCGCAGCGTCTGCGTGGTGGGGTGCAGCCCGCCGACCGGCACGCGACGGCCCGGCAGCGTCACATCGAGCGCGCCCTCCTCCAGCGAGCGGGCGAGCGCCGCCTGACGGATCGCTTCGGCGCGTTCGGTGTAGGCAGCGGTTAGCGCGTCGCGCAGGGCGTTGGCGCGCTGGCCGAACTCTGCGCGCTGTTCTTTGGGCAGCGTGCCGGTCGCGCGCAGCAGCAGCGTGACCTCGCCCTTCTTGCCCAGGTAGCGGCGCTGCCACTCGGCCAGGGCCTCGGCGTCAGTCAGGCCGTCCAGCCCGGCCAGCGCCTGGCTGTAGATCGAGTCCAGTTGCTCTAGCATACTCGTCCCCTCGTCGGACGGCGGCACACACGACCGCCTATTGTCTCACAAGCGTGCCCACAAACAAAAAATCCCGTCGCCGATCCTCACCGGATCAGGGACGAGACCAGGCCCGCGGTACCACCCTGCTTAGCCGGGGCGCAGACGCGCACCGACTCACTCTGTGCTCTACGGCGCGCTCCCGCGCGCGATAGGCTGCCCCGTTAACGCTGGGCCTGCGGAGCGGACTACTGGGCTGCGCAGGGGCAGCCGTTCACCCGTCGGCTCAGGAGCGAACTTCGGCGCGGGCGCGCTCATCCCGGCTTGCAGTCACGGGCCGGGACTCCCTGGGAGCGGCTGGCGCGCGTACTTCTCTCCGTCACAGCCTGTGTGTATGGCGCATGATGCTTCACATGGTAGCAGACGCGCGCGGAGATGTCAATCCTTGCGCGCAAGCCGGCCTGCGAGGCCGTTTGAGAGGTATCTTTACCCCCATCCCCGGCCCTTCCCCCGCAAGCGAGGGAAGAGAGAAAGGACTGCTCCTGAAGTCCCTCCCCGCAGGCGGGGAGGGATTTTAGGGTGGGGTTGTAGGCCTTTTCAAACGGCCTCAGCTCGACTTTGTACAATCTATCGAGAAATCAGTTAAATATTGAACGAATTGAAGTATACCCGCAACGCTCT
>CAYNHD010000190.1:0-7937 GCA_964396775.1 uncultured Thermoflexus sp.
CCCAGCAGGAAGCCGAGTTGCAGCGCGATGACGGCGATGACCGGCAGCAGGCCCACGCGCAGGATGTGATCCGCGACATCCGCTTCGCCGAGGCCCTTCGCCCGCGCCGTGCGCACGAAGTCCTGGGCCGCCGTCCGGCGTATGCTGCGCGCCGTCACCTGGGCGATGCTGCCCGCCGTGTGAAAGCCCAACACCGCGGCTGGCAGGATGAGGTGACGTGGGTCGCCCCCGCCCACGCCGGGCAGCACCGCCAACACCACCGTGAATACATAGATGGCCAGCGTCGCCGTCCAATAGACCGGCATGGACAGCGCCAGCGCCGCCGCTCCTTCCGCCAGCCAGCGGGGAACGCGCCGGGGAGCCAGCCCGGCCACCAGACCAAGCGCCAGCCCCAGCGTCACGCCGACCAACAGGGCGCTCCCGGCCAGCGCCGCCGTCGGGCCGAGGTTCTGGCCGATCATCTGCACGACGGGCTGGCCCGTCACCAGGGACTCCCCCAGGTCACCGCGCGCAATCCCGCCCAGGTAGGCGGCGTACTGCTGCCAGAGCGGGTCAGCGAGGCCGAGCGACCTCCGCCGCGCCGCGACTTCAGCGGGCGACGCGCCGGCGCGAGTCAGCGTCGCGTCCACCGCGTCGCCGGGCAGCGCACGCAGCACCACGAAGGCGACGCTCAGCGCAATCCAGGCGACGGCCAGCGCCGCTCCCACCCGCTGAAGGATGAACTTGCCCATAGGCCAGGGATTGCGTCAGGGGCGCAATTGCAGGTTGCGCAGCAGGGGCCACCAGCCCTGGGCGCTGAAGATCACGCCGTCGAGCCGCGCCGTCGTGCCGTTGAGGTTGACGTACTCGCGGATGGGCAGCACCACCGCCTGCTCCATGATGCGCTGCTGCACCGACGAGTAGAGCGCCGCGCGCGTCCCTGCGTCCACCTGGCGCACGGCCTCGTGCAGCCAGCCGTCCAGTTCGGGGTCGCTGAAGCCAGACCAGTTGTTGGCCCCGTCGGTCATGTAGAACTGGTTCAGCAAGCTGGCCTCCACGCCGAAGTCGTAGAAGGCAATGAGGTTGAAGTCGCCCTCCAGCGCGTAGCTGCGCAGCGTGGGGAAGTCCGGCACGCGGATCAACTCAACCTCGATGCCGATATCGCGCCATTCGCTCTGGATCAGTTGGGCGACCTCCGGCGTCTGGTTCCACGAGGCGAAGACCATTGTCAGGCGCAGCGGCTCGCCATCCCGATCCCAGATGCCATCGCCGTCGCTGTCACCGTAACCCGCGCCTTGCAGCAGGCTCTGAGCGAAGGTGGGGTCGAAGGGGTAGAGCGCCTCAACCGCCGGATCGTAGAAGGGCGTCACGGCGGTCAGCGGCCCGTGCGCCACCGGCGACTGTCCCTGGAAAACCGCGTCCACGATCTCCGTGCGGTTCGTCGCGTAAAGCAGCGCCTGGCGCACGGCCAGTTCATCGGTGGGCGCGCGCTTCACGTTGAAGAAGAACTGCTGCGGCTGGCCGGGAATGGGCACCCGGAAGACTCGCAACTGCGTGTTGCCTAGCAGCAGTTCAACATCGGTCGGCAGTAGTTCACCGATCATCTGCACTTCGCCGCTCTCCAGGGCCAGGCTGCGCGTCGCCGGGTCGGTGTAGAAGCGAAACTCCACCGTATCCACAGACTGGTCAGTGGCCTCGGCGTAGAACACAGGCCCCCAGGCGTAGTCTGGATTGCGCCGCAGGATGATGCGGTCGCCAGGCACAACCTCCTCCAGCCGGTAGGGACCGGTGCCCACCTGGTGCCACTGGTAGGTGTTCTTCGAGTACTCGCGCAGCGCCGTTGGGCTGGCCATGCCCAGGTAGACCTGGCTCAGCCCGTCGAGCAGCGGCGCGTAGGGTTCGGACAGATGTAGCGCGATCGTGTAGTCGTCCACGATGGTGTAGCCCGTGTACGGGCCGAGCAGCGCCCGCGCCTTGCCCGACGCCAGTTCCGGGTCGGTGATGCGATCCAGGTTGGCGGCGACCGCCTGGGCGTTGAAGGGCGTGCCATCGTGGAAGGTCACGTCCCGGCGCAGCGTGAACGTCCAGCTCAGGCCGTCCGGGGCCATCTCCCACCGCTCGGCCAGGCCAGGAACAAAGTCCATTGTCTGCGGGTGGCGGTAGATCAGTGTATCGTAGACTGAGTAGAAGGGAATGCCTAGCTCGTTGGAGATATGGATGTGCGGGTCAAGCCCAGACGGGTTGAGCGTCAGCCCGTAGACGATGCGGTTCCCGTCGTCCTCGTCGTCCAGGCCCGCGCGCAGCGCCAGCAGCGCCACCAGTGCGCCCGCCAGACACAGGATGGCCATCAGCACGCCGAGAACGCCGAGGCTCACCGGCAGCCGCCGGCGCGTAGAAACAGGGGTCAGCACGTCAGCACCCTCACTCAGCTCGGTTCAGTTCAGGGACAAGACATCACCACAGAGGCGCAGAGAGCGTGGAGAAAACGGGAAAGGCAGACTCCCAGAAGTCTCCGAAGGCTTCGGAAGTCTTGTTCTTTCTGCGTCTCTGCGGTTCACGAATCTCGCTCCTTCGTACCATGCACCCCCAGCAGGTGCGTGCAGAACCTGTCAGGTAGGGGCGTTGTTCTGCTGCGCCCTCGTAGGGGTGTATGGCCATACGCCCCTACGAACTCACCTCGTCGCGTGTCAAACAAGTGGCTGACAACCTTTGCACGCACCACTCCCAGCAAGACGTTGGGCGCTCTTCCGGGGCTGCGGTAGAATCGCCGCGAGCACAAACGCCGCGAGTGTACCACCGGCCTGGGCCGCGATCCAAATCAAGGAGCACCGCCGTGTCGTTCGAGCCTGTTCTGCTGGCTCCCGAACCAGAAGTTGAGGAAATCTACCCCTACCGGCGTGTGTGGCGCACCGCCTGGTTGGAGGTGCTGGCGCTGTTCGGGGTGGCCCTCGCCCTGTACGCGCTCACCGAACTGTTCGGCATCCTGCCCGCTGACCTGCGCGACCCGCTGCTCCGGGTGGGCATGGCGCTGCTGCCGCTGGCGTTGTGGCTCGCCTTCTCCTGGGGCGGCGAGCGGCGCGCGCTGCGCCCGCGCCCCGACCTGCTGCGTGTGCTCGCCCTGGGCGCGCTGGTCGCCAACGCGGTCGCCGTGCCGCTTGAGGAGCACGTCTTCCTGCCGGAACGCTGGCTGCCGGGCGCGGGATTCGGCGGGCGCTTGCTCGGCTACGCGACGACGGTCGGCTTCACCGCTGAGTTCCTCAAGTATCTCGTGCTGCGCTACACGGTCTGGCCGCGCCACATCACACAGCGGCTCGACGGCATCGCCTACAGCCTGGCGGCCTCAGTCGGCTATGCGATCGTGCTCAACCTGCGCTTCGCCCTGTTCACCGACGCCACCCTGCTGGCAACCGCGCTGCGCGTGGTCAGCATCACCCTGCCCCATCTGGCGGTGGGAGCAGTCGTCGGCTTCTTCCTGGCTGAACTATGGATCGGGCGCACGGCCATCTTCTGGCTGCCAGCCGGCCTGGGAATCGCGGCTTTCATCAGCGGCGCGCATTACGCTTTCCGCGCCATCGCCATCACCGGCAGCCCCAGCGTTGCCGATACCGGCAGTTCACCCCTGCTGGGCCTGCTGCTGGCCTTTGGCCTTGTCGCCGTCTTGTTCGCCATCTTCGCCTTCCTCATCGCCAGCGCCGACGCCCGCGCGCAGGCGCTCAGCAGCCCCAGGCGCGCCCTATGACCGGCTTCATCACTTCCGACGACGCGCCTAGTCTGAGTTTCGTCCAGCGTTGGAACACCTACCTCGCCCTGCTGATGGCAGCGGGAATGCTGCTGCTGGGCATCACCCTGCGTGACTCGGCCCTCAGCGCCACCCAGACCTTCGAGGACCTGGAGGCGGGCGTCCGCGCGCAGTTACCCAGCGGGTGGCTGTTGGAGACGGGCGGCGAAGACTTCGTGGTGCGCGCCCAAGACCCCGATGCTCTGCCGTTCAAGACTACGCTGCAGATCGCGGTGCTGCCCATCGGCCCGGACGCCACGCCCAACACCGTGCTCGACCTGCTGACCATGCAGCGCGCGCCGCGCTTCTCGACCTACAAGGAGATCGCACGCAGCGACGAGACTCTGCGCGGCGACCCGGCCAAGCGCATGACCTACGCCTATACGCAGGACGAGCGCAACCCCTTCCAGGCCAGTGTGCCGCTCGTCGTCGAAGGTGTGGATGTGGTGGTGCTGCGGCGCGGGCAGGCGGTGATCATCACCTACCGCGAGGAGCGCACGGCCTTCGACGCCAACCTCTACCGCTTCGAGAACCTGTTGCAGACTGTGGAGATCTTCTGATGCCGCGCCGCTTCGCCTGGCTCGCCCTGGCGCTGAGCCTGATCGCCGTCCTGCTGGCCGAGGCTCTGGCCCCCTCGTTCAACGCGCCCGCTGTCGCCCAGGACGGTGACAACGAGGAGGTAGCGCCCCCGCCGCTTGTCGAGCTAAACGAGGACATCATCAAGCGGGCGACGGTGTTCATCATGCAGACCTACCAGAGCCGCGGCCAGCCGGTCATTTCCTGCATCGGATCGGGGACGCTGATCAGCGCCGACGGCTTGATCCTGACCAACGCCCACATCGCCCTGCCCAGCGAGACCTGCCGCTCCGACACCATCACCATTGCCATCACCGTGCGCCTGAACGAGCCGCCCATTCCCACCTACACCGCCGAAATCGTGGACGCCAGCCGCGGCCTGGACCTGGCCGTGCTGCGCATCACCGGCTACCTGGACGGACGCATCATCGAGCCGGGGACGCTCACCCTGCCCTTCGTCGAGCTAGGCGACTCGCTGCAGGTCGCGCTCGACGAGACGATCACCGTTGTCGGCTACCCGGACTTCGGCAACGCACCGGTAGAGGTCACGCGCGGCACGGTCAGCGGCTTCACCGCCGAGGCCCGCGCCGGCGACCGCGCCTGGATTCGCACGCGGGCGACCATCCCCGGCACCATGAGCGGCGGCGGGGCTTACAACCGCGACGGCAAGCTCATCGGCATCCCGACCATCGCGCCGGCGCGAGTCGGCGGGACAACTGTAGACTGCCGCATCATCCAGGACTCCAACGCCGACGGGCGCGCCGATGCCAGCGACCAGTGCGTGCCGGTCGGCGGGTTCATCAGCGCGCTGCGCCCGTCGCGGCTGGCGCGCGGCCTGGTGCGCGCGGCCACGCTCGGCATCCGCCAGGGCGACGAGTACCCGCGCCCGCCAGTCGCGCTGCCAACGGAATCGCCGCGCTTCAGCCGGCTCTTCTTCACCACGCGCATCAACGAGACCGGCGTGGCGACCAATGTCGTCACCGGCGTGCCCACTGGCACGACCAGCCTCTACCTGGTGTTCGACTATGACAACATGGTAGATGGGATGGTCTACGAGCTACGAGTCACGGTGGACGATGTGCCCAACGCCACTTACAGCCTGCCCCCCACCACCTGGAGCGGCGGCAGGCGCGGCACGTGGTACATTGGCAGTTCCGGCACGCCCTGGGAAAACGGTCTCTACAACTTCCGCCTGTTCATCGAAGGCCGTGAGTCGGCCAGCCAGAGCCTCATCATCGGCGGCGGCCCGCGCGAGACTCCGCAGTTCACCGATGTGGTCTTCGGCTTCCTGAACCCCGACGGCAACCTGGTCGGCACCGGCTACCTGCTGCCGGAGGGCAGCGCCATCCAGGCCCGCTTCAACTATCGCAACATGACGCCGGGCATCTCGTGGAGCTACATCTGGTATTTCGAGCGATCCGAGCTTCTGCGTGACACGCAAGCCTGGGAAGGCGAGACGCAGGGCGTGTGGATCATGCCCGCAGCCGGCGAGTTTATGCCCGGCCAGTACCGGTTGGAGCTATACATCGAGAACGCGCTCAGCGCGACCGCCGATTTCGTTGTCGCGGGCGGCGCTCAGGCGACCGGCACCCTCATCTTCAGCAACTTCCGCTTCACCAACGAGCAGATCAGCGGCGTGCCCACCGGTTCCATCCGCAGCGAGTTTCCCGCCGGGGTCGAGCAGCTTTACGCCTTCTTCAACTGGCGATTGCTCGCGCCTGGCACGCCCTGGACTCGCCGCTGGCTGGTGGACGGTGATGTGCTGTTCGAGGTCACAGAGCCGTGGAACGCCCCGTCTGAGGGCGAGGACTTCTTCCTCGGCCTGGACAGCCTGGCCGCCCTGCCCGATGGCACCTATGGTGTGGAAATCCTGATCAGCAACATCTCAGTGGGCACCGTCGCGGCCAAAGTGGGCCTGGGTCAGCTTCCGGTCGGCGTTTTCGCCAGCGCCGCCGGCGTGCAGATAAGCGGGCGCATCACCGACGCCGAGACCGGCCAGGGCATTCCGGGGGCGATGTTCCTCGTGCTGCAATCCGAGTTCAGTGTGGAGGATTTTCTGTGGACACAGAGCCAGGTGCTCGGCGTTTCGCTGGCCGATAGCGAAGGGCGCTTCCTGGTCTCCAGTCTGCTGCCGCGCGGCACCGATGAAGACCCCCTGCTCTACAGCGTGCTGGTGCGCGCCGAAGGCTACCTGCCGGTCAGCGCCGACGGCATCATCGTCGGGGAGAGCACCGTGAGTCCGGTGACCATCAACGTCGAGCTATCACGCAACTGACGCCCACGCCGGACACCCCAGGCAGGCAGGCGCATCACCTGCGGGCAAAGCCTCACCGCAGAAACCCTCGCCCCTATCGAGAGATGTCCCCTGCGCCAGAGCGACTTGACGAGACAGAAATCCGCCAGTTTAATTAGGCCATGAGCCGATCACATCGCCGAGGGGTTCCGGTCGCACGGCGCACAGCGTGCGGGTGTGTGCAAAGGTTGTCAGTGATACGTGTGAACGCTGACAGTAGCCTCACCCCCAGCCTCGCTGTGCTCGGCGTGCCCCCTCCACGACGTGGAGAGGGGGCGGCGAGGCGCGTTAGCGCCGAGCGGGGATGAGGCTATCGCCGGGCTTGAGGTACGCCGCGAGTGTCGCTATACTCCTAATAAATTATGATGGGGATCACCCTGAGGTGGGTGCCCACCGGCCCCGGCGAGCCACCATTGGCAAGGAAGAGTGCTATGTCAAACGGAATAGATAAACCCGTTCTCATCATTCACGAGGGTGAAAAGGCCGGCCAGCGTTGGACTATTGGCGAAGATGAGGTGGTCATCGGGCGCGGGGGAGAGTGCGATCTGGTGCTGCCCGAACGCCAGGTCTCGCGCGAGCATATCCGCATCTTCCGCGACCGTGACGTGTATTACCTGGAAGACCTCGACAGCAAGAACGGAACCTGGGTCAACGGGCGGCAGATCAAAAACACCAGCCTTCCCCTGAAAGACGGGGACGAGATACAGATCGCCCTGGCTGTCAAGATCACCTTCGTCGGCTCTGAGGCCACCGCCCCGTTGCTGATGGACGAGCTTCCCCACGCGCTGGGCCGCCTGGTGATCCACCAGCATTCGCGGCGGGTCTTCATTAAGGGGGTCGAAGTGGACCCCCCGCTCAGCCTGCCCCAGTACCGTCTGCTGGAACTCCTTTACGAGGAGCCAGGCGCTGTGCGCACCCGTGACGAAGTGATCGCCGCCGTCTGGCCCGAAGCCGTCGGCGAGGGAGTCAGCGAGCAGGCGATTGACGCCCTGGTGCGCCGCCTGCGCGACCGTCTGGCCGAGGTAGACCCCGATCACCAGTATCTGATCACCGTGCGCGGGCATGGCTTTCGCCTGGACAACCCCATCGAGTGACAGACCGGGCGGCTGGTGTATGGCGAACAGAGGGCGGCCCCGCGTTGGCAGGGCCGCCCTTGTTTTCTGTCTGCCGCCGGCTTAACCGGTCTCGCCCTCTGTTGCCAGGGGAAGTCTGGGAATGCTCGCTGAATGCCTCCCTCCAGCCAAGCTAGAGCGTGATATGAACTCCGCACGCTCGGCGTAGCGTGCAGGGCACGGCGCATGGGTAGCGCCC
>CAYNHD010000191.1:0-7899 GCA_964396775.1 uncultured Thermoflexus sp.
GCCCCCATCCCCCGACCCCTTCCCCCAGCAAAGCTAGGGGAAGGGGCGAGCGGCTTACCAGATCATCCCCCCTCTAGCTTCGCTGGAGGGGGGTTTAAGGAGAGAGGTGTTCAGCGAGCATTCCCGAACTTCCCCTGGCGACAGGTTGTTCGTGGACCCGCTGCCGACCCATTGGCAGCGCCGCGCCTTCCTGCTATAGTTGAAGTAGCTTACCAGGTGCATTTTCTGCCGGGGGAGCCTGGGTCAGCCAGGCTGAGAGGCGCGTCCGTCATGCGACGCCGACCCTACGAACCTGATCCGGGTAATGCCGGCGGAGGGAGCTATGCGCGACTCAAGGCACGACAAAGCCGCTCCCTTCCCGCCGAAGGAGTGGCTTTTTTGATGGGCGAGCACGGGTCTGCGCCAGCGCGCGCGCTGCTCTTCGCCAACGGCGACCTACACGACGGCCCCGCCGTGCGGCGGGCGCTGCAGGAGGGGGCCAGCGCGCTGATCATCGCGGCGGACGGCGGGGCGCGGCTGGCCCTGGCCTGCGGTCTGACGCCGCATCTGGTCGTCGGCGACATGGACTCCCTGAGCGAGGACGAGCTGGCCAATCTGCGCGCGCGCGGGACGATCATCCAGCGCGTGGCGGCGGAGAAGGACGAGACCGATCTCGAACTGGCGCTGCTGGCGGCGGCGGAGCGCGGCGCGACATGGGTGCGCGTGCTGGGCGCGGCGGGCGGGCGGCTCGACCAGACGCTGGCCAACGTCCTGCTGCTGACGCTCGACGCGCTGGCCGGGCGCGACGTGCGCCTGGTCGCCGGGCCGCAGACGCTGTGGCTGATCGGCCCCGGTGACCACGCCCTGGACGGCGTGCCGGGCGACACGATCTCGCTCATCCCCCTCGGCGGCGACGCGCGCGGTGTGCGCACCGAGGGGTTGCGCTACCCCCTGCGCGGGGAGACGCTGCGCTTCGGCCCGGCGCGCGGCGTCAGCAACGTCATCACGGCGACGGGGGCGCGCGTGGCGCTCGACGAGGGGACGCTGGTCGTGGCGCACACGCCGGGCAGAGCGTGAGAGAGTGGTCAGTTGTCGGTGCTCAGTGATCAGTCATCAGTTCTCAGCAAGGGCGCAGCCCCCTTATAGGAGTTCTTACTGAGAACTGACAACCGATCACTGAAAACTGGTCACCGATCACCAGGAGTGACGCATGGGACATGCAAGCGCACGCAGGCACAGCGCCAGCGCGCGGCTTCTCGTGGACGCGGCGCGGGCTGTGACCCTCACCGCCGTCGCCGCCGTTGTGCTGGCCTTTTTCGCGTCCGGCGTGCTGCAACTGGCCATCGAAGTGCGCGCCCAGGAGAACCTGTCGCTGGGCACGATCTTCCCGTCGGCGGACGCCGTGCGCGGCGCGTGGGAGGCGCACCAGGCCCGCCTGCTGGAGGAACACATCCCCGAAACGCTGTGGGAGACGCTGGCTGGCCTGGCCATAGCGACCGTGCTCGGCGTGACCATCGCCGCGCTGATGGACTTTTCGCGAGTGCTGCGCTGGCTGCTCTACCCGCTGCTGGTCGTCTCGCAGACGATTCCCATCTTCGCTATCGCCATCCTGCTGATCCTGATCTTCGGCTTCGGCAGCGGCCCCAAGATCACGGTGGTGGTGCTGTTCTGCTTCTTCCCGGTGGCGCTCAACACCTTCAGCGGCCTGCAATCCGCCGACCCGGAGCTGCTCTCGCTGCTGCGGGCGATGGGCGCCAGCGCCCGCCAGGTGTGGACGAAGGCGCGGCTGCCGGCGGCCATGCCGTCGTTCTTCGCCGGGCTGCGCATCGCGGCGACGTACAGCGTCGTGGGAGCCATCTTCGGCGAGTACATCACCGCGCAGCGCGGGCTGGGCGTCTTTCTCAAGCGGTCGTACAGCAGCTTCCGGCTGGATCAGGCGTACCTGGCGATCCTGCTCGCCGCCGCGCTGAGCCTGCTGCTGGTGCTGCTGGTCAACCTGGTGGAGCGGCTGGCGCTGCGCTGGTACTACACGTCGCGGCGCACGTCGTGGCGCGGGCCGGGGATTTATTGAGCCGTCAGCCGTCAGCTATCAGCCGTCAGCAAGAACGCTGGCGTGAAGGGTTCGCTCTCGCTGAAAGCTGAGTGCTGATAGCTGATAGCTCACCTGGAGGACTGCGTATGGATCACCGACTCAACCGCCGGAGCTTCTTGAAGACCGCTGCCGCCGGCGGCTATGCGCTGGCGGCGAGTGCGGCGAACCGGCGCGCCTCAGCGCAGACCGCGCCGCGCATCCTGCCCATTCGCCGCGACGCAGCGCCGCCCGCGACCATTGCCTTCGTCAAGACGCGAGACCGCGCCGAGGGCGTGGCCCGCGCGCTCGATCTGCTGGGCGTCAACCCCGTCGAGGGCAAGCGGCTGCTGATCAAGCCCAACTACAACACGGCAGACCTGTGCCCCGGCTCCACACACAACGACACGCTGCGCGCGCTGGTCGTCTGGGCGCGGGCGCACGGCGCGGACGCGATCAGCGTCGGCGACCGCAGCTACGCCGGGGCGCGCCCGGTGATGACCCGCCTGGGCGTCTTCGCCATGGCCGAGGAACTGGGGTTCGAGGCGATCCCCTTCAACGACCTGCCGGACACGCCCGACTACTGGGAGTGGGTCCAGCCGCAGGACGGGCACTGGCCCCGCGGCTTCCTCATCGCCCGGCCTGCTGTTGACGCCGAGGCGCTGATCACCACAAGCTGCCTGAAAACGCACCAGTACGGCGGGCAGATCACCATGTCGCTCAAGAACTCCGTCGGCCTGCTGCCCAAAGCGGGACGGCTCGGCGACCGGTCGGTTGACCTGATGAACGAGCTACACGGCTCGCAGCACATGCGCAAGATGATCGCTGAGATCAACCTGGCCTACACGCCCGATCTGGTCGTTGTGGATGGCGTGGAGGCGTTCACGCACGGCGGGCCGATGACCGGCACGCGCGCCCCCGCCGAGGTGGTGCTGGCCGGGACGGATCGCGTCGCGCTGGACGCGGTGGGCGTGGCCATCCTGCGCAAGTTCGGCACGACCGAAACGGTCAGCCGGGGGCGCATCTTCGATGTGGAGCAGATCGCTCACGCGGCGGCGCTCGGTCTTGGCGTGGGCAGCGCCGACCAGATCACGCTGCTCACCGACGACCCGGCCAGCGCCGCCTACGCCGCCGAGATCGAGGCGATCTTGCACGAGCAGGGGTGAGATAATGAATGGCCGGGCGCGCCGCTGAGAACGTGCTGCGCCCGGCAAAAGTAGGGAGAGTGGCACGATGAACCGCAAACACACGATGATCATGGTGAGTCTCTTGTGGGCGCTGGCCCTGTTGCTGACGCCCGCGCTGGCCCAGGAGGGCACCCCCACGCCCGATCCGCTCGGCGGGGCGACCGGGTTCGCCCGTGCGGACGAGCGTACTGCCGTCACGCTGGTGCTCGACTGGACGCCGAACACCAATCACACCGGCTTCTACGTGGCCCAGGCGCTCGGCACCTACGACGAGGCCAATCTTGACGTGACCATCCAGGAGCCGACCGATCTGCTGGTCGAGGCGGTGCTGGCCAGCGGCGCGGCGCAGTTCGGCGTCAGCTACCAGGAGTTTTTCACCTACGCCCTGGCCGACGGGATGCCGCTGGTGTCGGTCGCAGCGATCATCCAGCACAACACGTCGGGCTTCGTCACGCTGGCCGACCACGATCCCGTCGCCCGCCCCGCTGATCTCGTCGGGCTGCGCTACGGCGGCTTCGGCCAGCCCGACCTGGAGACGGCGATCATCAACACGCTGCTGACCTGCGATGGGGCGGAGCCGGACTCCTTCGAGTACCTGGACGTGGGCTACGCCGATGCCTTCGAGCTGATGGCCCGCGAGCGCATTGACTTTGCCTGGATGTACTACGCCTGGACGGGCATCGAAGGCGAACTGCGCGGCCTGGACCTGGACACGATCATGCTCATGGATCACCTCGACTGCATCCCCGACTACTACACGCCGATCCTGATCACCAGCCAGGCGATGATCGCCGAGCAGCCGGATGTAGTAGCGGCTTTCGTCCAGGCGACGGCGCGCGGCTTCGCTTACGCCATCAGCAACCCAGCGCAGGCGGCGGACATCCTCAGCGCGGCAGCGCCGGAGGTGGACGCCGACCTGATTCGCGCCAGCGCGGAGTGGCTCGCCCCGCAGTACCAGGCCGACGCGCCGCGTTGGGGCCAGCAGTCGCGCGAGGTGTGGCAGGGCTTCAGCGACTTCCTGGTGGCGCACGGCATCCTGGCTGAGGGCATTGACGCCGAGGCGGCCTTCAGCAACGAGTTCCTGCCGGGTGAGGTCAGCGAGTGAGCGCCCCGGCGGGAACTCCCTGCCTGGAAGTGCGCGGGATCAGCAAGACCTTTCGCGACGGCGGGCAGGTTGTGCACGCCCTGCAGGACGTGAGCTTCGTCGCTTGGCCGGGTGAGTTCATCACCATCATCGGGCCGAGCGGCAGTGGCAAGAGCACGCTGTTCAACGTGATCACCGGCCTGACCGAGCCGGACGCGGGCGAGATCGTCCTGGCCTGCGATGTCGCGCGCGACCGCGCCGGGCGCGTAGGCTACATGCCCCAGCGCGACCTGCTGCTGCCCTGGCGCACCGTGCTCAACAATGTCATCCTCGGCCCGGAGCTGGACGGACGCTCGCGCCGCGAAGCGCGACGCCGCGCCCGCGAGCTGCTGCCGCTCTTCGGCCTGGACGGGTTCGCCGACGCCTTCCCGGAGACGCTCTCCGGCGGGATGCGCCAGCGGGCGGCCCTGCTGCGCACCTTCCTGACCGACCGCGAAGTGCTGCTGCTCGACGAGCCGTTCGGCGCGCTGGACGCGCTGACCCGCCGCGAGTTGCAGCGTTGGCTGCTGGGCGTGTGGGAACGCTTCCGCAAGACGATCCTGTTCATCACCCACGACGTGGAGGAGGCAATCTACCTGGCCGACCGTGTGCTGGTCTTCAGCGGGCGACCGGGGCGCATCATCAAAGAACTGCGCGTAGACCTGCCCCGTCCGCGCCAGGCGATCTCGCTGCTCTCGGAAGACCTGCGCCGCCTGGAAGCGGAGTTGATGGCCGCGCTGGAAGTGGGCAACGGCAGCGCGCAGTAGGAGCGGGCAGGGATACGCTCCCGCCAGACTTCCGAAGTTTTGGAAACTTCGGAAGTCTATTTCTGCACGAACCCCGTTCGCCAACAGCCTCATAACGCCTCGCGCCCGGCAGGGGCTGGGGCGCAAGAAAGCCCGCGTACAGGGAACGCACGCGGGCAGGTGTGGGGCGGCAACGTTCGCCCGGCTCAGTGCAGCAGATAGTCCAGCACGCGGTCGGCCAGGGTGGTGATCGTCTCGCGCTGGAGCCGGTAGGTGATGGTGCGGTTATCCTGGGTTTCTTCGAGGATCAGCCCGGCCTCTTTAAGCTGGGCCAGGTGACGCGACACGGCGGAGGCCGACAGGTTCAGCTTCTCGGCGATGCGTTTGCCGTTCATTCGGCTTTCGTGCCGCGCGATCAGGCGCAGGATGTCCAGGCGCGAGCCGTCGCCCAATGCTCTGAGGACGCCCAGCGCGCGCGCCTTGCTCTCCTCAATCTGCGCCGCGCGCGGGCCGGTACGCTCGCTGTCGAAGAGGACGGTCACATTGCCGTAGCCGTAGAACATGAGCACCGGCGTCCCCGCCAGGTAGATGGGGATGAACACGACATCGCGCACCGGCTGATCGGGCGGCAGGGTGGGCAATTGCTCGCTGCGCCCGGTGACATACTCGTAGAGCGCCGTGCCTCCCTGGCGATCCAGTACGGCGCGCTTGTCGTCCAGGCCGTGCTCCCAGTGCGAGCGCAGCAGAGGGGGCTGCGTGTGGAAATACTCATTCCAGTAACGCTGCCACAGGTCGGTCAGCCGCCGCTGGAAGGCGGGCACATCGGCCAGGATGCCCTCCATGGGCATCTCGCCGCACATGCAGCCCGGCTCGAACCGCGTCGCTTCCAGCAGGGCGTTCAGCGCGTCCGCATCACCGCCAGTCGCGGCAATGGCCTCTGGCGGGATCATGCGCCCGACCAGGTAGAACACGAAGCGGTCGGGCGTCATGGTGCGCACGTACCGGATGAAGCCGGGAACGTCCTGGTGATCGGGACAGTCTACCGCCAGCTCGAGGAAGAGGAATCCGTTCCAGTACGGCCCGTACACCGCCTCCAGTTCCTGCAACAGATCGGGCGAGAGCGCCGCGCGCGTCCGGGCGCTCCACTCCGGCAGCAGGTCGGGGGTGAGCAGGGTATGCAGGCTGACCAGCATCTCGAAGACCGGCGAGGTCTCGAAGCGGATCAGGCTGGTGAGCGGGTCGGTGGATTCGATGACTTCGAGTGGCATAGACGGGCACCTTTACTGGTGGGCCTGCGCAGATTGCGGCGTGGCCGTTTGCGAATGATGGTACGGATGTTGGTGGGGGCTGTCAAGGGGTGCTGCTCTGCTGCGCCTCCGTAGGGGCGTATTGCAATACACCCCTACGAGACCTTTGCACACATCCCTGAACCCACACCGGCGGCGCTTCAAGCTACGCACAGATAGCGTTCGGTGAGGCGCGCCAGCAACGCCTGCAAATCCGCCGCGCGATCCGGCAGGAAGATGACATCCTGCGCGCCGAAGCGCCGCGTGCGTTGCAGCGTGCCGGGCGGCATGTCCCGGCTGACAACGACAATCAGGCGACCGGCGGCGCGCGTCGCCAGGTGCGGCAGCAGGGCGATCTGCATTGGTCGCCACTGGTCTACCCCGACGACGATCAGGCCGAAGTCGTAGTAGTCCAGCGCGCGCAAGGCGTCGTCATGGTCTTCAACAGTCGTCACAGAAACCGCGTTGTCGAGCAACAGGCTAATGGTGTCAATGAGAATGCTGGCCGGGCCGTTGGGGCGGTCAATGACTAGCACCTGGGCCGGGCAGGCGATGGTCGCCGCGGGGGCGAACCGGTACGAGAGCGACGAGAGGGTGGTCTGGGCGCGCATCGGTCACTCCGTTGCTAAATTGCTTTATTGCACGATTGCGCAATTACACGAATAGTGTATCATGCAATGCGCCCGCTGTCAAGTACCCTCCCCCGCCTCTGCGAGCAACTGCCGCCGCCGGAGAGCCTCACCCCCGCTCGGCGCTGACGCACCTCGCCGCCCCCTCTCCACGTCGTGGAGAGGGGGCAGGCTGGGGGTGAGGCCAGGAGCGCAACAAAGCAAGACGCCTGCCCAACAACTCGTTCCTAGACCCCTCCCCCGCCTCCGCGAACAAGGTGCCAGGCAGTTGCCGGAACGCCCCTCTCTGCGGCTCAAGAAGGTCACCCCATAGGGGAATACGTCCTGCGCTGGCGTGGCACGGATCGTTACCCTGCAGGCACCTTGAGCACGAAGCCGACCAGGTAGCCGGCCAGCGCGCTCACCGTGCCGATGAGCGCCATCTCCAGCCCGCTCTTGCCAGGATGTCCGACCATCACTCGCGCCTTGTAGGCTCCCACTGCGAACAGCGTCAGCGCCGAGATGAGGATGGAGACGACGGAACTGGCGCTGACGCTCAGGAACATGAAGGGCACCAGCGGAATGAGCGAGCCGATGACGGCTGATAGGCCCACCACCAGCGCAGTGCGCAATGCTATCTCGCGGTTGACCGGCGAAAGCTGGTGTTCCTCGGCCATCATCACCTGCACCCAGGTGTCCTCGTTGGCTGTGATCGTCTCCACGATCTGGTCGAGCAGCTCATCGCCAAAGCCCTTGTCTTGATAGATGCGGTAAATCTCCTGGCGCTCCACCTGTGGAACGCGGCTGATGTGCCGGTATTCGCGCGTGCGCTCGCTCTCGTAGAAGGCGGCTTCGGCGAGGGTGGACGTGTAGGCGACCGCCCCCATCGAGATCGACTCGGC
>CAYNHD010000192.1:0-7866 GCA_964396775.1 uncultured Thermoflexus sp.
AAGCGCTGCGTCGGTGCTTTGCGCGCCTGCGCCTCCTCAACCATGGTGATGATCCGCGCCAGCGTGGAGTGCGAGGCCTCCTGCGTCGCCCGCACGTCAATCGCGCCGTTCTTGTTCAGCGTGCCAGCGAAAACACGGTCGCCCGGCCCCTTGTCCACCGGCATGGACTCGCCGGTGATCGTCGCCTGATCCACCGAAGTCTGCCCGCCGGTCACGTTGCCATCTACCGGGATGCGCTCGCCGGGCTGGATCAGCACCGTCTGCCCGACCTGAATCTCGCTAATCGGCACCGTCTTGACGCCCTCTGCCGTGCGCACGCGCGCTTCTTCCGGGTAGAGCGCGAACAGCGAGCGGATCGCCTTGCGGCTGCGCCCGATGGCGTAGTCCTGCAGGACGTTGCTCAACGAGAAGAGGAAGAGCAGGATCGCCCCATCCTGCCATTCGCCGACCAGGGCCGCGCCGATGGCGGCGGCGATCATCAGGAAGTCAATGTTCAGCTCGCGGGCGCGCAGGCTTTTGAGGCTCTCCTGGAAGCCAAAGAAGCCGCCCGCCAGGTAGGCGATGAGGCCCAGGACGGTCAGGGCGCTGTCTCCGTGCCGCTGCCCCGCCGCCTCAACGACGAAGCTCAGCACCAGCGCCGCCAGAGTGATGGCGACCAGCGCCGGCTCGACAGTGCGCCGCTCCAACCAGCGCGGCGCATTCCACTGGGCGCGGGAGCGTTCGGCTTTGGTCGTCTTGGAAACAGATAATCCCGTCATGATTGCCTCGGTAGGTGATTGGCGCGAAATCCTCAAGAAAAACGACGCGCCGTCCTCATTCTCCCGGACGGCGCCCGGTCACCGATTCGAGCACGCTGCGGTCGTCCGGCGAGAGATGCCGCAGCGCCTCCGGCTCCAACTGCGAGAAGATGCGATGAGCGAATAGCTCCATCCACACGAACTGCCGCCCGATCTGCACCATGTTAGGGTTGGTCGTCACCGTCGCCATGTAATTGAGGCCCTGCTCGCTGGCGATGAGCACCTCCTGCTCGTCCACCACGACGACCAGGCTATCGGCCAGCTTGTGTAGCTCGCTCTCGCGCGGCGGGTGGTAGGCGATGTCACCCACGTCGAAGCTGTCTTCGCCGGTGAGCAGGACGCCAACAGCCACGCCGCGCGAGTCGGCGGCGACGATGACTTCGCGCAGGCGGCGCAGGTGCGCGTCGGTGAGCACCAGCATCACTTCACGCTGGGCATGGACGATCATCTGCTCGGCGTAGCTCAGCACGCGCTCCTCGCCCGCAAACGTCCACAAATAGCCCTCGTCCTGCGCTAGGTAGACTGCGTTGAGGTCGCGGCGCAGGTCGTCCAGCAGGCGCACGTAATCAGCGGTCAGCCGGTTGAGCAGCACATCGGGCGGCAGGGGGCGGTAGAGCGTGGCCTTCGGCGTTTCGGACTTGAGCACCGCGCCGCGCACGTCGAGCCGCCCCAGCGCCTCGTAGACCATTGAGCGCGGGATGCCCGCCTGTTTGCTGAGCTGGTAGCCGGTCGCCGGGTACTCTTTGAGCAGGGCCAGGTACACTTTGGCCTCGTACTCGGTGAAGCCGATGGCGCTCAGGTTGCTCAGGATGTCCATGTTGCCTCGCGTAGTAGTTTGAGAACTAACTAGTAGTGTAATTATAGCCTGCCATGCCGGTGACGCCAACTGCCCTGCGCTGGGGATGCATCCCACGATGGGGGCGGAATGCTTGAACCGTAGAGACGCAGAGGACGCGGAGAAGAACTTGACACCTTCTCTCCATACTATCTTTTCTCCGCGCTCTCTGCGCCTCAGCGGTGGTCGTTTGCCTCAGAAATGAGATACGCCCCGCGCTGGCGGCAGGCGAAAACCCGCCGAATGTGCTACAGTTGTCGCGGTCTGGCAGCAGGACACGCAGGGAGTGTCGTATGGCTTTTTTCGATCTGTCACTTGAGGAGCTTCGGGCCTACCAGCCGCCGCGCGAAGAGCCGCCCGACTTCGACTCTTTCTGGGCGCAGACGCTCGACGCCGCCCGCCAACACCCGCTGGACGCGCGCTTCACACCGGCGGACTTCGGGCTGCGCCTGGTAGAAACCTACGATGTCACGTTCGCCGGCTATGGCGGCCAGCCAGTCAAGGGCTGGTTCATGCTGCCGCGCGGGGCGCGCGGCCCGCTGCCCTGCGTCGTCGAGTACATCGGCTACGGGGGCGGGCGCGGCTTCCCGCACGAGTGGCTGGAGTTCCCCGTTGCCGGCTTCGCCTACTTGGTCATGGACACGCGCGGGCAGGGCAGTTCCTGGCGGCAGGGCGACACGCCCGACCTGCCCGACGGCGACAACCCGCACACGCCCGGCTTCATGACCCAGGGCATTCTCGACCCACACACCTACTACTACCGTCGCCTGTACACCGACGCCGTGCGAGCCATTGAAGCGGTGCGCGGCCATCCCGCCGTTGACCCGGCGCGCATCGCCGCGACCGGCATCAGTCAGGGTGGCGGCCTGGCCGTCGCCGTCAGCGGCCTGGTGCCGGACCTGGCGGTGACCATGCCCAACGTGCCGTTCCTGTGCCACTTCCGGCGCGCCATCGGTCTCACCGAAGACCACCCCTACCAGGAGATAGTGCGCTACCTGAGCGTGCACCGCGACAAGATCGAGGCGGTCTTCCGCACGCTGGCCTACTTCGACGGGATGAACTTCGCCGCCCGCTCGCGGGCGCGCGCACTCTACTCGACGGCGCTGATGGACGAGATCTGCCCGCCCTCGACGGTGTTCGCCGCCTACAACTATGTGACCGCGCCCAAAGAGATGCGCGTCTACCAGTTCAACAATCACGAAGGCGGCGGCGGGCACCACGCGCTAGAACAGATACGCTATCTCCACGCCCTGTGGGGCTAGAGGCTGTTATGAGCTTCACGGAGCATTTCCCCCCACCCCTGACCCCTCCCCCACGCTGCGCGCAGGGAGGGGAACATTGCCCTGGCGACACCCCTTCCCTCATTTCGGGGGAAGGGGCCGGGGGATGGGGGCCAAAGCGTCGCCAGGAAGTGCATAACACGCTCTAGGGTGCGGCAGAGGAACCCCCGACTATGGACACGTTCCACCACAGGCGCTTCGTCCGCGACCCGGCACTGATCGCCGAGCGGGTCATTGACGAGACAATCATCGTCGCGCTGGGACCGGATGCGGCGCGCTTCGCCGGCCCCTACGTGCTGAACGAGGTGGCCGCCTACATCTGGGACCTGCTCGACGGCGCGCGCACGGGCGAGGAGATCGTAGCGGCGGTCGCCGCCGAGTTTGAAGTCCCTGTTGACGAGGCCGGGCGCGATGTCGCCGCCTTTCTCGACCAGCTTGAGCGGCTGGGCGCTATCCGGGCCATGGGAGATGATCCTGGTTCCCCTTCTGCGCCTGCCGGATGACACGCCGTGACCGACTCCAAACCCGCACGGGACAACTTCACCGCCAAGCTCTGGCGCACGCTGCGCCTGGACCTGGCGTTGCGCTTCGTCTGGCGCAGCACGCCCGGCTGGACGGTAGCGAATGCCGCCCTGGTCGTGGTGCAGGGCGTGCTGCCGCTGGCTAACCTGTACCTGCTCAAGCTGCTGATTGACAGCGTGACGGCCAGCGTGGGGGTGGCTGCCCAGGGCGCGGCGCTCAACCGCGTCCTGCTCTACGTGGTGCTGATGGCGGCTTTCTCCCTGCTGAGCACGGTAGTCGGCCTGGTGGCGGGTATCGTCTCACAGACGCAGGCCATGATCGTCACCGACTACATGCAAGACATTGTGCACGCCAAGTCGGTGGCCATTGACCTCGAATTCTACGAAAGCCCGGAGTTCTACGACACGCTGCGTCGCGCCCAGGGCGAGGCGTCCATGCGCCCGATGCGCATCCTGCAGGGCCTGCTGCAACTGGGCCGCGATGCCGTGTCCTTGCTGGCGATCTCCGGCCTGCTGCTGTCGTTCAACTGGGTCTTCGTCGTCGTGCTGCTGGCGGCGGTAGCGCCGGGCTTTGTCGTGCGCATCTGGTATTCCGGCACGCTCTATCGCTGGCAGCGCGCGCGCACGGCCACCGAGCGCAAGACCTGGTACTATACCTGGATGCTCACCGGCGAGCAGCACGCCAAAGAGATTCGCCTCTTCGGGCTGGGCAACCTGTTCATGGATCGCTTCCGCGATCTGCGCGTGCGATTGCGCTTCGAGCGCCTGCACCTGGCCCGGCGACAGGCGCTCTTCAGCTTCGGCGCGCAACTGGCCTCCACCGTCGCCATCTATGGCGCTTACGGGTTCATCGCGCAGCGCGCGCTGTCCGGCGCGATCAGCCTGGGCGACCTGGTGATGGCCTTCCAGGCATTCCAACGCGGGCAGAGCTACCTGCAAAGCGCCCTGCAAAGCCTGGCCGGGCTGTATGAGGATAATCTCTTCATCGCCGACCTGGACGAGTTCCTGCGCCTGGAGCCGCGCGTCGTCAGCCCGGCGCATCCCAGGCCGTTCCCGCGCCCGCTAAAGCGCGGCATCGCCTTCGAGGGCGTCTCCTTCACCTATCCCGGCGGCACGCGCCAGGCCTTGCGCGACATCACCCTGACCATCCAGCCCGGCGAGAAGATCGCCCTGGTCGGCGAGAACGGGTCGGGCAAGACGACGCTGATCAAGCTGCTCTGCCGGCTCTACGACCCGACGGAGGGGCGCATCACCCTGGACGGGATTGACCTGCGTGACCTGGCCCTGGCCGACCTGCGCCGGGCGATCAGCGTGATCATGCAGGACTACGTGCAGTACAACCTGACCGTGGAGGACAACATCTGGTTCGGCAATGTGGGCGCGCCGCCCGACCGGACGCGCATCGCGCGCGTGGCCCACGAGTCCGGGGCGCATGAGGTGGTCACCCGCCTGCCGCGCCAGTACGACACCGTGCTGGGCAAGATGTTCCAGGACGGCGAGCAGCTCAGCATCGGCGAATGGCAGAAGATCGCCCTGGCCCGCGCCTTCCTGCGCGACACGGAGATCATCATCCTCGACGAGCCGACCAGCGCGCTCGACGCCCGCGCCGAGTATGAGGTCTTCCGCAAGCTGCACGCGCTGGCCGAGGGCCAGACGGCGATCACCATCAGCCACCGCTTCTCGACGGTGCGCACCGCCGACCGCATCATCGTGCTCGACGGCGGGCGCATCGTCGAGCACGGCCCGCACGAGGCGCTGATGCGCCAGGGCGGGCAGTACGCGCACCTGTTCACGCTGCAAGCCAGCCAGTACACATGACTGCTCCCCCTTCCGCCCTGCTGCGTGCCGCTGACCGTGCGCGGGCGCTGCTGCGACTGACGCGCTGGCCGGAGCACGTCTCCTTCACCCTGGCGGCGACGCTGCTCGGCGCGAACATGGCTGCCCACCACGCGGATGCGACGCTCGATGGCCGCGTCCTGACGGCCCTCGCCGCCAACGCCCTGGCCGTGACCTTCGCCTTCATGGTCAACGACCTCGCCGACGCGCCGGACGACGCGCGCGACCCGACGCGCGCCGCGCGCAACGCGGTCGCCAGCGGGGTGCTCGCCGCGCGGACGGGCTGGGTGGCCTCCGGCGTGGTCGGGGCGGCGGCGCTGGCGCTCTACGCGGCGCTGCCCGCGCCCGCCGCCTTAACTGGCGGCGCAACGTTGCTGCTCGGCCTGCTCTACTCGTGGCGACCGGTGCGCCTGAAGGCGCGCCCCCTCGCCGACGTGATCGCCCACCTGCTGATGCTCAGCGCGCTGCTCGTCCTGACCGGCTACCTGGCCTTCGACGACGCGCCAGGGCGCGTCTGGTGGGCCGTCGCTGCCGCCGGCCTGATCTCCGCCTACGGGCAGCTTTACAACCAGGTGCGCGATGACGCCCAGGATCGCGCCGCCGGGCTGCACAACACGACCGCCCTCCTGGGGACGGCGCGGGCGCGGATGGCCATGCACGTCTGCCTGGGCGCGGCGGGGCTGCTGCTGGCGCTGACGGTTCTGCTGGGGTTGTGGCCGTTGTGGTTGGGTGCGGTGCTGGCGGCGCTGGCTGTGCCGGCGCTTCTCTGGCGGCGGAGCACGGACATGCGCGGGACAGCGGCCATTGACGCGACCGGACGCCTGCAACTCGGCGCGATGCTGGCCGCCTGCGCCGCGATGATCGTCTGGCTGGCGGTGAACGTGTGGGGCTGATGCCCAGGCGGGGGGGGGGTAGGGGTGCTGCTCTGGTTAGCCTCACCCCCCGCCTCGCTGCACTCGCCTCGCCGAGCGGGGGTGAGGCTGTCCGGCGGTGTCATAGGACCCGCTGGCACCCTTTGGCCGCACCTTCCCCAGGCGGATACGTGCAAAACCTGTCAGGTAGGGGCGCAGCAGAGCAGCGCCCCTACGGGACTCGCCTCGCGCGGTTTCAGGCGAGTCACTCACAACCTTTGCACACCCCCAGGCACCCTCTTTGGTTCGGCGCGGGCGACAGGCTATAATGGAGAGCAACAGCCTCGTGCAGCCCAACGGCAGACGCGCAGCGGCGGCCTGATTCCCCCATCCGTGCGGAAAGGACACGGCTACATCGTGGAGAAGAATCACACCATTGTCGTCATGCAGGGCGACCAGACCGGCCAGGAGCTGCTCGAGGAGGCGCTGCGCGTGCTGACGCCCGGCATCCTGCCCCCCAACGTGCACTTCGTCACCTTCGACCTGTCGCTGGAGAACCGCCGCGCGACCAAAAACCAGGCCGTTTACGACGCGGCGGAGGCGGTGCTCAAACACGGGCTGGGCCTCAAGGCGGCCACGATCACCCCCGGCGACCCCGACGACGTGGGCAGTCCCAATGCCATCCTGCGCGAAGCCATTGACGCCCAGGTGATCCTGCGCGTGGGACGGCGGCTGCCGCCGGTGCGCCCCATTGCCGGCGTGCACGCGCCCATTGCCGTCGTGCGCATGGCCGTCGGCGACGCCTACGGGGCGAAGGAGTGGCGCGAGGGCGAAGGACTGGACGAGGTGGCCTTCCGCACGGAGCGCATCACGCGCCGCACCTGCCGGGCTGTCGCCGAGTACGCCTTCTACTACGCCGAGCGCACCGGGGCGAAGGTCTTCGGCGGGCCTAAGTACACGGTCAGCCCGGTCTACGAGGGCATGTTCAAGGAGGAGATGGACGCGGCGGCAGTGCGACACCCCACCGTGCGCTACGACCCGCAGCTTATTGACGCCACCTACGCCCTGCTGTTGGAGACAACCGGCGAGCCGCTGGTCATCCCCACCCTCAACCGCGACGGCGACTGCATGTCCGACCTGGTGCTGAAGATGTTCGGCACCATCGCCGGCTCGGAATCGCTGATCATCAGCTTTGGCGACGACATGCAGCCGAGCGCGGTCATCGCCGAAGCGCCGCACGGCACCGCCCCCTCGCTGCAGGGCAAGAACCTGGCCAACCCGACGGCGATGATCATGGCTGTGGCCACCGTGCTCAGCTACATCCCCGACGACCGCGCCGCGCGCGTCTGCCGGGCCATCCGCGAAGGGACGCTGGAGACGGTTTACGAGGGCGTGCGCACCGCCGACCTGGGCGGCAGCGCGACGACCAGTGAGTTCACCGACGAGGTGATCCGCCGCGTGCAGGCCAAGCTCGCCGTGTGGGATGCGCTGGGCTAGGGATGCGATTTTCATGGACGGACAACAGCTTGAGCAGAAGGAGGAGGGCGTCTGGTTGACCAACCCCAGCCTCGCTCCGCTCGGCTCGTCCCCTCTCCGTGCATGGCTGTACATTACTCACATCTTTGGCCGTGCCTGTCCCCCCCATCCCTGGCCCTTCCCCCACCAGGAGGGAAGGGAGAAAAGCGGCGGGCCTGCTCCCCTTCCCTCCGCGCAGCGTGGGGGAAGGGGCTGGGGGATGGGGGGCAT
>CAYNHD010000193.1:0-7860 GCA_964396775.1 uncultured Thermoflexus sp.
CCCTGCTTGCGGGGAAAGGGGCCGGGGGATAGGGGTTGAAAAGTGCATAAACACGTTCTAGACCCTGCCGCTCTTGACTTCTACCGCTGCCTGCACGGACGGGAAGCGCGACAGGTCGGTGTGCGGCAGGAACAGCGCCGACGTGAACGCCTCGTAGAACGTGTTGTCCGCCGATAGCTCGATATAGGTCATGCGGTTGGCGATGTCCTTGATCCGGTTGCGCGCCCGGCGATCCAGCAGCGCCAGATACGCCCCCTTGATGGACGTGTTGCCCAGGAACTGGAAGCGATCCCAGGGCATGTCGGGCAGCAGGCCGATCTGAATCGCCTTCTCGACGTTGATGTACTTGCCGAACGAGCCGCCTACTAAGACCTGCTCCACATTGTCGAGCGTGAGGCCGACGCTCTGCGCCAGCACGGTGAAGCCGGCGTAGATGGCTGCCTTCGTGCGGATCAGGTTGTCTATATCTACGTTAGTGACGGCAATATCCTCCCCTGTGGCGCTCTCGGCAGCCCAGCAGACGACGTACTCCGGGCCGTGCTCGCCGACCCGCACGCGCGGGGTGGGCAGGTGGGTGTTGACGTGCCCGCCTTTGTCCACCACGCCGGTCAGGAACATCTCCGCCAGCAGCGAGATCAGGCCGCTACCGCACAATCCGCGCGGCTTGACCCCGCCGATCACCCGGTAGGTCGGCTCGTAGGTGGCGCCGTTGACCCACACCTCCTCGATGGCCCCCTTCGTGGCGCGCATCCCATGCTGCACGCCGCCGCCCTCGAAAGCCGGCCCCGCCGAGGCAGCAACCGTCACCAGCCAGTCCTTGTTGCCGAGCACGATCTCGCCGTTGGTGCCCACGTCAATGAACAGCGTCACCAGGTCGGTGTCGTCCAGGCCGGACGAGAGCACGCCCGCCGTAATGTCCGCACCCACGTAGCTGGCCACGCCCGGCAGACAGTCCACCGTCGCGTCCGGGTGGATGGCCAGGCCCACTTCGTGCGCCGTCAGGGTAGGGACGTGGTTGACGGCGGTGACGAAGGGCATCAGGCGGATGCTGCGGGCTGGGATGCCCAGCAGCAGGTGGATCATCGTGCTGTTGCCGGCGATGGTGGCTTTCATGATCTCGGTCGGCGCAATCTGGACGCGCTGGCAGGCTTCGTCAACCAGCCCCTTGATCGTGCCCAGCACCAGGTCGCGCAGTTCCTCGCCGCCGCTGCCCTTGCCGCTGTAGATGATGCGCGAGATGACATCTTCGCCGCGCGCGATCTGGGCGTTGTATTCGGCCACCTGAGCGTGAACCCGCCCCGTCAGCAGGTCTACCAGCCACAGCGAGACAGTCGTCGTGCCGATGTCAATGGCCACGCCCCACAGCGGCGTGTCTTCGCTCACCAGCCCGCGCTTCAGTTCGATCAGGCGCACCGGGCAGTGCGGGCAGTCCCACGCCTCAGCGTCGAGCACGACCGTGATCTGCCAGTCTCCCCGGCGCAGGATGTGCCCCAGGCGACGAAGCTGCATCAGCGAGATGTGCGTCTCGGCCAGGCGCGCGTGCTGGCGCAGCGCCTTCTGGATGCGGCTCCAGTCGTCGGTCTGGTCGTCCAGGCTGGGCGGTGTCGTCGTCAGCCCCACACGGCGGATCGGCTGGACGCGGGCCGGATCGTAGCCCTCCGGCACCTGGACTTCGGCTGCCGTGCGATCCGTCGTCAGCCGCCGCTCGATCTTTTCCTGCGGCGGGACGACGGCGCGCACATCGCCTTCGACGACCGTCTGGCAGGCCAGCGCGTAGCCCGCCGCCACGTCTTCGGCGCTCAGGCGCAGCGCGCTGCGGCGGCGGATGGTGCCCGCGGTCACCTGCACGGCACAGCGCCCGCAGCGCCCCTGCCCGCCGCACGGCTGGGCGATCTCGACCCCGGCCCGGCGCGCGGCTTCGGTCAGCAGCGTCCCGGTCGGCACCGTGATCGGGCCTTCGGCAATGTCAAATGTGACAGTATGCTCAGCCATCAGTCGGCTTTACAACGCCTGTTTCATGAACGACGGGATGTCCACCGCCTCGCGCGGGCCGACGCGCACTTCCCAGTCGGGCAGTTCTTCTTCTAGCTCGCCGGAGAGCACCGCCACGTGGCCGGGCAAGACGATCCGCTTGTGGCTGACCTTCTCGGCCAGCCCAAATTCCTTGACCGACTTGGCGATGCGCTCGGCGTCGAACTTGCCGGCAGCCCAGGCGGTCAGCACGCTCATGCCCTCGGCGTCGGCCACCAGCAACCAGGCAGGCAGCCCGGAGCCTTCGACCTCGTTGGCCACACTGAAGTAGGTGATGCTGAAATTGGTGGTGACTAGCACCGGCGATTCCGGCGTCGGGTTGTTGAACTCGTACACGCCTGGCTGCACCTGAATGGGCTTCTGCGGGTCGGTGTAGAGGTTCTCGCGCAGCACCAACAGCCCGTAGGCCAGTTCCGGCGTGAAGGTGTCCAGCACCACGAAGCCGGCGTACTTGGCGATGGCCTGCGCCGCCAGCAGCGACTCGTAGGCCGGGTCGGGCGCGTCGCCGGGGATGGCCAGAATCGGGTAGCCGACCGGACGGAAGTTCTTCTTCAGCGCCAGCCGCCGTATCTGGGTGTAGAAGCTCAGCGACGTGCCCAGGTGACGGGCGGTGGGGGCCAGCACCAGGTCTTCGAGGCCCTTCTCCTTCAGCTTGCTGCTGAGGGCAACCAGGCCATCGAGCGTGTCGGCGATGACCGACAGCGGCGCGCCGGTGCTCTTGGCCAGGTCAGCCATCGCGCCCCAGTTGGCGGAGTCTGCGCCGTGAATGAGCGGAGCCTCGCCATCAATGGCCTTCAGCCCGGCGGCGATCACTGCCGGGTCGCGGCCCATCAGGATCAGCGGGCGCTCGCTCACTTCGCGCACAGCGCCCACCGCGTCGGCGAAGGCCGCCGGGTCGCCCTTGACCGCCTCGACCGCGAAGCCATCGAGCGTCAGGTCCATGCCCACGTAGTTCACTTTGTAGGCTTCGGCGGCGGATATTTTCGCTTTGATCGCGTCGAGCGGCTGGTCGTCGCGCACGCGCACGAACAGCCCCGGCTTGTTGAAAAAGCGCTTCTCGTGGCGGAACATCACCGTCTCGTTGCCCGCCTTGACCGCGTGGCCGTCGGCTTTGAGCGTGATCAGGCGCACGGGCGGCTGCGCGGCAGCGGAGAGCTTCTCTTTCGCTTCGTCGCTGACATACGGGCAGGCGGCAAGCTCAGCCTGTTTGGCGGCCAGCTTCATGGCAAAGGCCATGCAGGTGGGGAACCCACATTCCTTGCAGTTGGTCTGCGGCAGCAGTTGGTAAATCTGAATGCCTGAGAGTGCCATCGTTGTCTCCTCAACGGATGCTCTGCCGGTCGGTGCCCGGCGCCGCCCAGCCTAGGGGCCGGGGCGCGGCGGCGCGGGGGGCCGGGGGAACGGCTGGCGCACCACGTTAATACCCAGATCGGTCAATTCGTCATCGCTGCGGGCGGCCAGGTGTCGCAGCAACTCGCGGTAGGACAGCGTGGCCGCCGGATAGGTGATGCCGCCGCGCTGGGGCATCAGGAACAGCATCCGCACGCCCAAATCCCGCATGATCTGCGCGGCGGCAGCCAGCGGAATGTCCGGGCGCACGTGGGGAATCGTCTCGTTCATCACGTCTTCGGCGGTCAGCCTGTCGCGGTCTGGACGCCCGTAGGCAGCCACCAGTTCGTCCTGGCCCACCACGCCGACGGCGTGCCCGTCCTCGTTGAGCACGACCACGCCCTCCAGGTCACGGGCCAGCAGCAGCCGCGCGATCTCGGCGACGGGCGTGCCCGGCGCGCAGGTCACCGCCGGGCCGATCAGTTCGCGGACCAGGGTGCGCGCGCTCATGGGCGCTCCCTCGGCGTTGGCGTGCTCGCCTCCGCACCGAGGCGCTGGCGGCGGGCCGCGTCGCGCTTCTGCGCATAAAGCTGCATCGGCGATTGGCGCGCGGCGCGGATGCCCAGGTCGGCAAGCTCGGCGTCGCTGCGCGCGGCGAGGTGGCGCAGGAAGTGACGGTAGGATAGCTGGGCCGCCGGGTAGCTGATGCCCGTCGCATTGTGCATCAGGAAGACGACGCGCCAGCCCTGGTCGCGCATCAGGCCCGCCGCCGCGATGAGTGGGATGTCGGGCGGCAATTCCGGCACATCCTCGCGCATGATCGCGGCGGCAGTCAGGGCGCGCGGAGTCTCGTGCTGATACGCGCCGATCAGCTCGTGCTGCGTCACCGTCCCGACGGCGTGGCCCTCGTGGTCGAGGACGATCACGCCTTCCAGGTCGTGTTCGAGCAGCAGCCGCGCGATCTCGGCAACGGTGGCGTCCGGCGTGCAGGTGAGGACGCCCACAGTCATCAGGTCGCGCACAAGGTGGCGTTGAGTCATCGGGCGGCGTCCATCCGTCAGTTGCTGACAAGGCCAGAGGGGGCAGCCCGGCGGGCCGCCCCCGCGCTATGTCATCACCTGGCGCTCATCAGGTCGTCAATGGCCAGGCGCACCCGCTTGACGCTCTCCGGGTGGCGCAGCACGACGATGTTCGCCGCCGACTCGACCAGGGCCATCGCCGTCAGCGTCTCCCAGTGGATGGCGCGCGCTTCCCAGTCGCCCCAGGCCGCCGGAACGCCTTCGCCCACCTTCGACTCCTTGGCTTTCCAGGCTTCGTAGCCGGGCGTGACGATCATCGGCAGTTGGGTCATGGCGTCGCCTTGCAGCGCCGCCAGACGCAGGCGCTCCATCACCGAGTAGCCGTATTCGATGCCGTAGCCGAGGGCACCGGTCGTCGGGTCCATCAGCACGCGGTCGAGCGGCAGGCCCATGTCGCTGATCAGGATGTTAAGCTGCTTGGCCAGGTTGACATCCATCGCCGTGCGCGCGATGACCAGGTGATTGTTGGCCATCGCGGTGGCGACGATGGTGCGGTAGTTCTTGTCCTCGCACAGGCCGAGCGCCAGCCGCTCGCCAGCGGTCGCTTCGGCGATGGGCACCAGCAGGGCGTTGTCGGCCTCGGCCTGGCCCGGCCCCCAGACGATCAGCGGCAGGCCGCTGGCCTGGAGCACGGCTTTGGTCACGGCGACGGCGCGCTCCGGCGTGTTGGGTTTGCCCTCGGCGTCGGTGAGGCTCAGCGCCAGCACCAGGGCATCGGCTCCGGCGCTTTCGGCGGCTTTGGCCCACGCCGCCGGGTCGTTGGCGGCGTCGCCCCACGCCCGCAGCAGCACCGGCGACCACTCCTCTGGACGTTTGTCCATGATCTCGATAGCCACGGCGGGCCGGTGCGGGAGGTCGCCCTCGAAGAACATGAAGGGCAGGGCGCTCTCGCCGCCGACGGTCAGGGCGCGGGCGCGCGTGCCGCCCTGCTCTTTGGTCGCGCCAAGCGTCACCTCGCGCACCTTGCCCGGCCACTTCTCCTTGACGATCTCCGTCCTGGTCTCGGCGCTCAGCCAGGGTTTGTCGGGCGGCAGCGCCTTCTTGGGCGGGGCGGCGGGTTTGGGTGGCTCAGCGGGCCTGGGCGGCGCGACGGGAGCCTCGGCCTTGACCTGTTCGGCGGGCGGGGCCGGAGGCGGCGGAGCGGGCTGGGCCGGCGGCGTTGGAGCCGCTGCCGGCGCCGGTGGCACTTGCACGTTGCTCACGTCCGCGCCAAGCTCGCGCGCGGCGGCCAGCAGACCGGCGGCCAGCGCGCGGCGAAGCTGCTCGAAGAATGCCGCGCTCGCGTCCGCTATCGCAGCAGGAGGCACAGGGGCCGGCGGCTGCTGGGCTGCCGGGCTTTCGGGTGTGCCCGGCTCGCCGGGCGGCAGATCGGCCTGGACAGGTTCAGGAGTCATGGCGGGTTCTCGCTCCGCTTGCGGTTCAAACTCTGCCTGCGCTGGTTCGGGCAGGGCAGGCTCAGGCTCGACCGCCGGCGCCACTTCGTCCAGCGTGTCGAGCACTGCTTCAGCCTGGCTGATGGCGCTGGCCGGGACTGCTTCGGCTTCCGGCGCGGCACCGGCTTCCATCGGCCCCATGGCCAGGGCCGGGTGATTGTGCTCCTCCAGCCAGGCGACCAGCTCATTCACATCGGTCACGCTGCGCTCGTCGGCGATCTTGTCGAGCAGTTCGGGCACGCCCTCGCGCTCGGCGGCGGCGCGAAACTCGTCGGCCATCGTCTCTTTGAGGATGCTGCTCATCCACACCACGCGCTTGAGGCCGCCGTCGGCGGAGATGAACTTGGGGCTGATCAGGTAGTATTTGCCCACGCCCATCACGCCCGGCGTTTGCAGGCCGCCGCCGGCCATGCCCGCCAGCGTGCTGAAGGTCATACCCGCGGGGGTCATGCTGGTATCTTCGCGGCTGACTACCATCACGCCGTTGGCTTCAGGGATGTACATCACGATGCACTCGAAGCAGCCACAGTTCTTGACGAGCAGGCCGTTGGCCAGGTAGCTGTTGATGTCCAACAGGCTCAGGTTGTAAACGTACTCATACCTGCCGTCATTGCTGATCATCTCAGCGCGTGTCACTGTGTCCAGCAGGTCATCGCGTTCAAGCCAGGGTTGCAGCGTTGAGGCCATATCAGGCTGAGCTTCCAGGACACGCCCAACATTTCCCCTGACGGGCCGTGAACGCCCGCTTGCATAGTAGTAGCGCGTGGACGTGCTCAATGTTCCCGCTGCGTCTGCTAGAGCCAGTACCTGTCCAGCGGCATATGGCAACACTTCCGACTGCGATTTATCCAGTTCAGCAGCATTTTCAGCCTTTAGAATTGCCAACTTTTCGGCTCGTGTGGGGTGATGGCTGTGAATGAGCGAGGCAAACCGTCGCAGGTCAGCGCCGTGCATGGTTAGCTTGTAGATCGGGCCTGCGCTGAAATGGGCCACGATGCCGAGCCGTCTCAGCAGAAGCGCCATATGACGCGCAGCTTGCTCGTCGCTGTGGCACAGGTACGCCTCTCCAACGATCCAGCCATTCTGTTCCCGAACCCGTACTGAGCCGTCTCCGTCGAAGAAACCTGCTATGAACGCAGCGATATGCGTTTCGGGCAGCGTGAAAAGACGTCTCAAATCCCAGGTGGGAGAGTCGGCCCGTCGGACGCCCAGGGCATCGGCCAGAGCGCCCAGAAGCGCGTTGGAACCATAAAGCTCCATCCCTGTCTTGGTCGGGGTGATGGATCGTGTCCCGATTCTGCCGCTGTGAGTCTTTTCGCGGCGGCCCAGCGACTTGTCTGGGAAGACGCGCTCATAGACTGTCTGCACATGGCTCAGCAGAGCAGGTTCGGTGTTGGTGAAGAAGACCTGGCATTGGCTCTCGCCTACGCGGTTCAGCGACCCGTCTGAGGCCAGGAAACCAAGCAGGTAGAGCAGGTCAGGCGAGATTTCCGGCAGCCGTCGAGCCGAATTTCCGGCTGGCGGAGCGACTCGCCGGATACGTGTCTTGATCTTGGCCCAGTCTTCGCCCAGGCCTTCGCAAACCTTGCGGTAGAGGGCGAGCGACCAGCGTGAGCGCACGTCTGGCAGTTCCGGCAGTGCGCGACGGGCTGCTGCTTTGGAGCCGAAGACCACCTCCAGTTTTGCCCAGGCTTCGGCGATCAGGGTGCCGTCGGCAATGTGCCAGCCGTCTGGCAGCAGGTCTATGGCCAGTGGAGTATGCTCCTGGACCGTGATGTGCCTGGCAGCATACACCCGGTCATTGACCTGCACCTCATCTGCCCGAACCCAGACCTGTCCTTCAGGACGATCAACGGCGACGGGATGGTTGGGCGTCAGGGTCAACGGCTGGCCGGATTTGGTCTCCAGTTCCACCAGAAACAGCGGCGCGGGATTGCGGTGAACGCCAAGCACGCGGCTCGGCGTGATTTGGCCAGCATCATCGAGAG
>CAYNHD010000194.1:0-7857 GCA_964396775.1 uncultured Thermoflexus sp.
AAGGCCAAGCGCAGCGAGGCCAGGGGGTGAGGTAAACAGGGCGTGGCACCTACACACACATTGCGCCGTCTTGCGGTAAACTGTCCCCCGTGACTCACCCGCACCGCATCCAGGACCTTCTCGCGCGGATCGTTCGTGCGGCGCGCACCGCCTGGCGGCGTGTCCGGCGCATCCTGCGCGCGCTGTGGATCGCCGCGCTGCGCCTGGCGCTGACCATCGCGCTGATCGCCGCGCTGGGCGACGGCGCAGTGCGCGACACGTCGCTGAGCGCGCGTGTCACCGCCCTGGCCCGCGATCACCTGTTCGACTACGCCGCCTGGGAGGTCGAGGCGCTGTGGAGCAAGCTGCGCGAGTCCGTGCTGGGCGTCGGCCCCTACCTGGACGACGAACAGGGCCGCGCCCTGGTGCTGGCCTACCTGGAGACGCTGGGCGCTGCGCAGGAGATCGAAGCGCAGATCGAGCGGCTCTACGCCGACCCAGACGTGCCCGACCCGGACGCCGCCGCCGCACCCCTGCGCGCCGAGCGCGACACCCTGTGCGAGCGGCTGCGCGCCGACCAGCCGCTCGTCGAGCGCCTGATCGAGGGCCAGGTGTCGGCGGTGCTGGCCGACGAGGGCTTCGGCTTGCTGGGGCAGGTGCTGCCGCCCGTCGCCATGCACTTCACCGAGACGCCCGTTGCGCTGATCGTCTCCCCGCGCGACCGGATCACCGTCGCCGCCAACCTCGACCTGGACGCGCTGCCGGTCGAAGAACGGGAGTCGCTCGAAGCGCGCATTGACCAGGCGCTGAACGTGTCGTCGCTGATCGTGCCGCTGGGCGGGCTGAGCCTCTATCCGGCGATGATCGTCGAGCCGTCCGCGCACGACACGGCGCGCACGCTGGCCCGCGCCTTCGAGATCACCGCCCACGAATGGGCGCACCACTACCTGGTCTTCTACCCGCTCGGCTGGGAGTACAACGCGCACGCCGAGACGCGCATCATCAACGAGACGACGGCCACCTTCTTCGGGCGGGCCGTCGCGCAGCGGGTCATCGCCCGCTACTACCCGGAGCTGCCCGTCCCGCAGTACCCGTCCTTCGTGGTCGCGAGCGCCGCCGCCCCCCAGGAGACCGCGCCACAGGCCCCGCCCGGCGACCCCGACGCGCCGCCGCCCTTCGACTACGCCCGCGAGATGGGCGCTACCCGCGCCCGCGTGGACTTTCTGCTGTGGCAGGGCATGGTCGAGGCGGCGGAAGCGTATATGGCCGCGCAGCAGCGCAAGTTCGCCCGCAATGGCTACCCGATCCGCAAGCTGAACCAGGCGTACTTCGCCTTCTACGGCGGCTACCAGGGCGAGCCGGGCGCGGGCGGCGCCGACCCCACCGGCCCGACCGTCGAGCGGATACTCACCGGCAGCGCCGACCTGGCGGACTTCCTGCGGACGATGCGCGGCATCACCACGCGGGAGCAGTTGGTGGGGGTGGGGGAAGGGTAGTGGGGGCGGGCAGGAAATGCTGCGCCGAGAGACCCAAGAACCTGCACTGGAAAGCGTTGGCGTATTCGTTCAGGATTCTTCAGACATGATTCGGTCAACTAAATCTCCTAGGAGCTTGATAGCTTCGTTGATAGCATCCAGCTTTTCATTCACGAATATTCTACCTCCTCCTCCTGGGTTCTCGGGGTCTGACACCCATTCTGGTCTACCTTGCATGATCTGAGGGGCAAGAGCTCGAATGCGATTGTCACTGATTGACAGAATGACAGCATATGCCTCGCCGTACGCGATTTCTCGCTTAATCATGGATTCAGTGCCGTCTGGAGCTTGTTGGTAGGCCTGAAGGATCCCACGGAGTTCGACAAGTCTCTTCAAGGCCTCAACGAAATAGGATCTGCGCTCTCGATAGCGACTCTCTCTCCGTTCGCGTGCTGTCTTGCGGAGGTCAATCACACCAGCCGTTATCGGTGTCACAACGACCACCACGAGAGCAAGAATGGCGACGAAGGCAGCTGCCCAGTCCGACATGTCTTTTGCTCCTGACTATCGATCCATCGAACATGTCCAGTTATCCTAGAATCCGGCCTACTCCGGCGCAGGTGACAGCTTTCCGCCCACGCCCGCTTCCTGCTCACTTACGCCCATCATACCACGATCCGCGAGACGCCCGTCTGCTCTCCTGCACGCGCCAATACTCAGCGCCTCAGCCGGCGGCCCCGCTCCCCCGGCGCAGCAGCCCCTCCAGGTGCGCCTTAACACCCGGCCACTCGCCGTCAAGGATGCGGAACCAGGCGGTGTCGCGGCTGCACCCCTTGACGATCATGTGCTGCTGCTGAACCCCCTCGAACTGGAAGCCCATGCGCAACGCGGCCCGGCGCGAACGCTCGTTGCGCGCGTCGCACTTCCATTCCACCCGCCGGTAGCCCAGGGCGAAGGCGTGACCCAGCATCAGCGCGGTCGCCTCGGTGTTGGCGGCGGTGCGTTGGGCGATGGGGCTGTACCAGATGCTCCCTAGCTCGATGCGCAGGTGTTCGGGCGTGTTGTTCAGGTAGTTGGCCATGCCGATGGGCCGCCCGGTGGCGCTGTCCACCACGCAGAAGGGCAGGCCGTTGGGCGCGTTCACCTGGGCGCGCACGTAGCCCTCAAACGCTTCCAGCGAGGCGAACGGCCCGCCGAACAGATAGCGCCAGATGAGTTCCTCCGCGTCATACGCGCCCAGCGAGCGACCTCCCAGCGTAATGGGGCTGCCGTTGGAGACCGCCCACAGCCCTTCCAGATGGCGCTGCACGTCAACCGGCTCCAGGCGCACGAAGTCGCCGCGCAGCACGACCGGCTCCGGCTTGAGGGGCAGGCGCGCGCGCCGTTCCAGCACGTCAGGGGGGAGCGGAGCGAGTATCTCAGCGGTCATCGGTTGCTTCTCCAGGCTGCGCGCGGGCGAAGGAGCCTTCCGCCCCAGGTGCGTGCAAAACCCGTCAGGCAGGGGCGCAGCAGAGCAGCGCCCCCGTAGGGGCGTATTGCAATACGCCCCTACGATAACCTTTGCACACACCCAAAGAGCCTTCTCTGGCTAACTTCCAGCTTACTTGAAGGTATAATACTATCACAATCGGGATTGCGAATAGGGAGGTCTCACCATGAAATGGTCATGGAAGTTGGGCAGGTTCGCCGGCATTGACGTGTTCATGCACGCTACCTTCCTGGTGCTGATCGGCTGGGTGCTCCTCGCCCACTGGCTGGAGGGCGAGAGTCTGGCGGCTACGCTGGAGGGGGTAGGCTTCATCCTGGCCCTGTTTGCCTGCGTGGTGTTCCACGAATACGGGCACGCGCTCACCGCGCGACGTTACGGCATCAAGACGCGCGACATCACCCTGCTGCCCATCGGCGGGGTGGCTCGCCTGGAACGGATGCCCGACAAGCCCGCTCAGGAATTGTGGGTGGCTCTGGCTGGCCCGGCAGTGAACGCGGTCATCTCCCTTGCCCTTTATGTCATCTTGCAGATCACTTCAAGCCTCGTCCCCCTGTCTGAACTGGAGGTGGGCGGGGGATCGTTTCTCGCACGGTTGATGGTCGTCAACCTCTTTCTGGCGGGGTTCAACCTGGTTCCCGCCTTTCCGATGGATGGCGGGCGCGTGCTGCGCGCGCTGCTGGCGATGCGCATGGAATACACGCGCGCCACGCAGGTCGCGGCGGGTGTGGGGCAGTTCATCGCCATCCTGTTCGGCTTCTTTGGCCTCCTTTACGACCCGTTTCTGCTGTTCATTGCCTTCTTCGTGTGGATCGGAGCGTCGCAGGAAGCCAGCATGACCCAGATGAAGTCGGCCCTGGCCGGGATTCCCACCAGCCGCGCCATGCTGACCGATTTTCGCACGCTGGCTCCTCAGGACACGCTGGCCCACGCGGTAGACCTGATCCTGTCTGGCTCGCAGCAGGATTTCCCGGTGGTCAGCGATGGGCAGCTGGTAGGGGTGTTGACGCGCAGCGACCTGCTGAAGGCGCTCACCCGGCAAGGCCCGGAGACGCCGGTCGGCGATGTGATGCAGCGCGAATTTGAGGTCTTCGATTCCTACGACATGCTGGAGTCCGCTTTCACGCGGCTGCAAGCCTGCCAGTGTCAGACCGCACCGGTGACACATGAGGGGAAACTGGTGGGCCTGCTCACGATGGACAACGTGGGCGAATTCTTGATGATTCAGTCCGCGACCAGGGCGGCGTAGGGGGAGGACTTCGGAAGTCTGCGGGAGACTTCCGAAGTCTGTTCGCGCGCCCCGCTCACAGCCGCGCCATGTCCCAGTCGCACAGCATTCTCGCCAGCAGTGCGGCGCGGCGGGGCAGCGTGCGCAGGTGCACCTGCTCGTGCGCGGCGTGCAGGCCCAGCCCGCCCGCGCCCAGCCCGTCCAGCGTGGGAATGCCCATCGCCGCCGTGAAGTTGCCATCGCTGGCCCCGCCGCTGCCGTCTTCGCGCAGTTCCAGCCCGATGGACGCGGCGATCTGCCGTGCCTGGCCGAAGGCGCGCATCATCTGCTCGTTCCGCTCCATCGGCCCGCGATCAATGCCGCCGCTGACGGTCACGCCTGCGCCGGGCAAGACCGGCCCCAGGCTCTGGATGGCGCGATCCACCCGCTCCGCCTCGGACGCCTTGAGGAAGCGCACGTCTACCTGCATGGTGGCTTCCGGCGGGATGACGTTGGTGGCGATGCCGCCCTCGATCATTGTCACCGAGACGGACGTGCCGTTGGGCAGGTCGTTGAGCTTATGCAGGATGATCGCCTGGTGCGCGGCCTCGATCACGGCGTTGATGCCGGCTTCGGGGGCCTGCCCGGCGTGTGAGGCGCGCCCGGTCGTGCGCACGGTGTAGCGGGCGATGCCCTTACGCCACGTCTTGAAGGCTTCGCCTTCCGCCGCCGGCTCCATTACCCACACGACGCCCGCCTGAGCCGCCGTCGCGCAGATCACGTCGTGCGAATGCTGGCTGCCGGTCTCCTCGTCAGTGGTAAACAGAATCCAGATCGGGCGATAGGGCAGTTCACCCCGGTCGCGCAAGCCGCGCAGCGCCTCCAAGGCGACGACCACCCCGCCCTTCATGTCCAGCGCGCCCGGCCCGTAGAGGATGTCGCCTTCTTCGCGCAGGGGCATCGTCGCCAGCGTGCCAGCAGGCCACACCGTGTCCAGGTGAGCGAGCATGAGGATCGGCTGGCCGGGTGCGCCCTCGTTCCAGCGGGCCAGGCGAATGTCGCCCACCTCAGCGCGGGGGAAGACCTCCACCGTCGCGCCGAGGTCGGCGCACAGCCCGCCGACGAAGGCGCTGATCGCGTCGGTGAGCGGCTTCTCGTGCGAGGGCGATTCGAGCAGCACCAGCCGCTTGAGCAGCGCCACCATCTCCGGCGCGCGCTCCTGGAAATAGGCCAGATAGTCAGACATGGCTCTCCCCTTGATGAAGAATTCTGCGTCTGGGTTCTGAGTCGTGAGACGGCCTGCGCGCCCTGGACTCAAGACTCCTCACCCCGGACTCACTGCTCACCGCGAATGTTGCTGCACAGGCTCAATTCCCGTCAGAACGGGCACACGTCGTTGAGGGTATAGGCGCGGTTGGCGTAGCCGTAGCTGTTGAGCACGCCAAGCACGTTGGCCCCGCTGGCCATCGCCGCCGCACACGCCGCCCGCGAATCGCCGGTCGCGCGGAAGTTGTCCATGAACGCCTGGCCCATCTGGGCGAAGCCGTAGCCGGGCGTGCCAGGGGGATTCTCGCCGATCAGCGTGTTGAACCAGGTCTCGGCGCGGGCGTTGCCCAGCCGCGCGTAGGTGATGACGATGCGGAAGGCGGCATAAGCGCGCAGCGCCTCCGTCTCGCCGGGGGTCGTCCAGGCGAGCAGGTCGCGGTTGGTGCGCGCCTCGTCGTAAGCCAGGATCGCCGGACGCCACTGCCCGTCGCGCAGCAGGTCGTCGGCGTCGTAGATGGCGTGGATGCGGTAGCGCGCGCCGGGCACCTCCTCGCGCAGCGCCAGCACGTAATCCTCCCCGTTCCAGTCCCACGTGTCCAGCACGCTGCGCTGCGGGCCGGTTGCCGCCGTGCCGGGCGGGTTGATGGCGGCGGTCAGTTCCAGCACGCCGTCACCCTCCACGTCGAGGACGCTGATCCGCCCGTTGATCGCCACGATCTGCCCGTTGTTCAATTCTTCAAACACGCCGACAATCGCGTTCCAGCTCAGAATCTTGGCTTCTTTGACGCAGGCTGCCCCGCTGCACGTCTCGGTGAAGAAGACCAGCTCGCTCTTGACATCGGTGTTCATGTCGCCCACGCGCACCAACTCCGGCAGGGCGATACCGGGGTTGAACGCGGTCTGGTAGAGCAGGCGATAGCCGCCGCTGTCGCAGCCGTAGACGAGCAGTTGCCCGGCGTTGAGCGGCGCCTCCTCGTTATACGTGGCCGGGTTGTAGAGCGTGACAATGACTTCGGGGATGCCATCGCCGGTCAGGTCGGTATCCGCCTGGACGATGCCGCCCCGCTCGGTGATCGCGCCCCAGTTGCGCAGAGTCGCTTCGAGCACGGTGGATGAGCCGCCCACCGACAGGTAGCGCCCGATCATCACGCTGTAGTCGCCGAAAGAGTCCGGGCGCGACGGCGGCGCGGGCACGGCGGGCGCGGGACATTCGTCCGGCTGGAAGTAGGGGGCGGGCGGCGGGGCGGCGGCGGCCTGCGTGGCCGCCTGGATGGTGGCGAAGGCGGCGGTCGCCGTCGCGTTCGGCCCGACGGGATTCCCCACACCGCCGCCGGGCAGGGGCGTGGGCGGAGCGGCAAACTGGCCAGTGGGCGTCACCAGCCACACCGCCAGCCGTCCGCCGGGCGTGGCGGTGGTCAGCGGGCGGCGGGTAGGCGTGGGCGGCTCGCGATTGCCGATCACGTCCGTGACCGAGTCGCAGGCGGCCAGCAGCGCGGCGATCAGCAGCAGCGCCATCGCCAGGGCAGCGCGCAGGGATCGAGGTGTGTTCATGGGGCGAAGTATAGCGCGGGCGGCGGGCGGACAGCAATCGGCGGTCCGCCGTCAGCGGTCAGCTATCAGCGAACAGCCGTCGGCAGCCCGACGGGGGAGTCTGTTCCCGTACTGCAAGGATATTGTGGCGGCACGGACGGCATCCAAGACAGGAACCGCTCTTGCCTTTGGCTGACCGCTGATAGCTGCTGGCTTCCGCTAATGGGCTGCGCGCGCTCTTCACCCGCGCGCTGAAAGCTGCTATAATAGGGGCTGCAAGGGGGTGACAGGCTTCGACGTGGGAGGCTGGTCACAGACTGCAAGCCGAGGCGCTCTACCCTCGTTAATCCAGAGCAAACCAACAAGTGCCAACCAGAGCACTCCTCGTCTCGCTATGGCTGCGTAAGTAGCCTAGCAGACACCCGATACCCTGCGGGGTATCCGTCTGCCCCAACCGTCTCCTGTCCGGGTGGCAAGCAGGCGTCACAAACGACAGGGTGCCCTGCGCCGACGCCGGTACCGCGCAGATAAGACTCACCGGCTAGCGCGCGGCCAGACCCCCGCCGGCTTGGGTTGCCCCGCGCGAAACCAAAAAGCTGGCTACGCTTGTAGACGTTTGTGCTCGAATCTTGCGGACGGGGGTTCGATTCCCCCCACCTCCACCTGAACGCAGCGCAGCACCGGCAAGAGATCAGCCGGTGCTGCGCGTTTATGTCACCTCACCCCCTGGCCTCGTTGCGTTCGGCCTCTCCATGATGCTCTTTAAGAGATTAGCCAGGATATCCTGCCGCTCGATGGCACGGCTGGCTGGTAGTGTGTCCCCGTAGGGGCGTATTGCAATACGCCCCTACGGGCTACAAGTATGCAGTGCCCCGACGTGTCGCGCGTGGTATCCGCGCTAATGTTAATCTGCA
>CAYNHD010000195.1:0-7851 GCA_964396775.1 uncultured Thermoflexus sp.
CTTGCGGGGGAAGGGCCGGGGAGGGGGTAAAGATACCTCTCAAACGGCCTCTCAGTAGTCAGTGTGTGTATGGAAGCCCCCTTACCCCTGCACCTCTCTCCCTCAACGGGGCGAGGGGAACCCTGTGCCTGGCTCCCCTTCTCCCCCTGGAGGGAGAAGGGGGCGGGGGATGAGGGGAACAATAACGGCTTGCCAAAACTGACCACCGACCACTGAAAAAATGATCACTGATACCCGATCACTGACCACTGACAACAGATTTACAACAAACTTGCGGAAAGGATCGCGATGGCTACCTTAACCGTGTCACTGGTTCAGATGAACGTGCGCAAGGGCGCGCCGCGCACCAACTGGACGACCATGCAGCAGTACACCGTCCAGGCTGCGCAACAGGGCGCGCAGCTTGTCGTCTTCCCGGAGCTGTGGGATGCCGGCGGCGCGTTCGACAAGGGGCGCGAGATCGCCAGCTCGCTCAGCGGCGGGCTGTTCGCCCAGGTGGTCGCCCTGGCCCGCCAGCACAACATCCACATCCTCGGCTCTCTCTACGAGAAGCGCGGCACCGGCGTCTGTAACACGATGGCCGTCATCTCGCCGCGCAACGGCGTGATGGGCGCTTACCGTAAGATTCACCTGTTCCCGCTCATGCAGGAAGATCGCTGGCTGCTGCCCGGCGAGGCCCCGCTGACCATTGACCTGCCCTGGGGCCGCACGGGGTTCGCCATCTGTTACGACCTGCGCTTCCCGGAGCTATTCCGCCGGTACGCGGCGGAGCGCGCCGAGATCGTGGTCATGCCGATGGCCTGGCCGCACCCGCGCCTGGCCCATTACCGCACGCTGCTGCGCGCGCGGGCCATCGAGAACCAGTGCTTCATGGTCGCGGTCAACCGGGTGGGGCTGGAGGAAGACAGCGGCCTGCAGTTCTTCGGGCACTCGTCGGTGATCGATCCCTGGGGCGAGACAGTGCTGGAAGCGGGCGAAGTGGAGGGTCTCTTCACCGTCACGGTGGACATTGGCCAGGCAGCGCGTGTGCGCCGCGAACTGCCCGCGCTCGACGGGATGCGCCTGTAGCAGCGTGCGCTCAAGGGGCCAGCGGGCCGGAATGACGCCCTTCGGCGGTGAACAGGGCGTAGGCCGTCCCGCCAATCGAGAACATCGCCCCCCGCTCGAAGTCCTGCCAGAAACCGGCGGCTGACGCTTCTGACTGCGTGCCCCAACCCAGCGCGTCGCGGATGGCCGCATTGCTCCGCCAGACCAGCCCGAAGCCGCGCACCGGCTGGAGCACACCGGGCGGCGCGCTGAACGCCGGGTCATCGGCGGGCATTCCCTCGCTCCAGCTATCGGCCACCTGCCAGAACTGCCCGCTGGTCGCCAGCGCGTAAATCTGACGCACGTCTCCGCGCCAGACCATGATCCCGCGCTCGAACGGCTGCGTCGCCATCGCCGCGATGGACGCGCCGCCGCTCACCGGGCAGCCGAGCCGGTCGCGCAGGGCGGGGTCGCGGTTGTAGGCGTTGGCGACGACGGCGCTCACCGCAAAACCGCACGTGCCGCCATCGCCCCCCGCGCCGACCACGCCGCTGGCGATGACGGCGCTGCCGCCGGGCGCGCCGCTGAAGACGTAAGGGACCAGGGTGGGCGCTGGCTCGCCGCTCTCCGAGGTTGGCTCGCCCAGGAACACGCCCACGTAAGGCGTCAGCGTGGCGGTGGGCTGTGGCGGGCCAGGGGTGGGCGAAGGGACGGTGATCGCCACCGTCTCGCCGCCGACCAGCACCGGCGTCGGTGTGGCCGTCAGCACGACGGTGGCAAGCTGTTTGGGCAGCGCGTCGAAGCCAGTCAGGATCGGCGGATCGCCAGACGGGGCGGGCGTTTCGTCGCTGCACGCCGCCAGCACCATCAGCGCCACCAGCATCGCCAGACACAGGTTCGCGCGCCGCATCATGGCAGCCACTCCGGGCAATGCGCTCGCAGCGCCGGCTCGCACAGCAGCAGGGCCAGCGCGCTCGGCCCGTCCTTGATCTGGCCGGTGCGGGCCAGGCGCAGCCCCTCGGCAACCGGCATCGCGCGCAGCTCGATCAACTCGGTCGGCTCGCGGTGGGGCTGGCCGAGCGTCACGCCCAGCGCCAGGTACACCCAGGCGATTTCATCACCGATGCCGTTCATCGTGTAGAAGTCCCCAACCGGGACAAGCCGCTCCGCCGTCCCGCCGATCTCCTCGTGCAACTCGCGGGCGGCCATCGCCGCCGGGTCAACGCCCGGCTCGACGTTGCCCGCTGGCACTTCCAGGCACCAGTCGTCCACCGCGTAGCGATACTGGTGGATCAGCACCAGATCGCCCCCGGCAGTGACCGGCACCACCCACACGGCGGCAGGCTTCTCGATGACCGTGTAGGTGAACTGGTCACCGCTCGCCTCGCGCAGCGTGTCCTGGCGCACATGGTACCAGCGGCTCTGCCACAGGTAGCGGCGAGCGAGGATGTCGTAGGGCTGCTTGCGCGTGCTCACCGGGCGATCCTGCATTCTGCGAGCGGGTTGTTCTGACGGGCAATTGTACGGGCGAACGGGTCTTTGTGCCAGCAGTGTGGTGGGCGCGGAACGTGCTACGCTGTAGGGGCGTATGGCCATACGCCCCTACGGAGATACCTTGCACAGTCCCGTCGTAAGGAGCGAGCAGATCAGTCCTCGATCACGGGCAGGCGGCTGATTTCCGGGTCGGTGAACAGGTCGTATTCGTCGCGGCTGCGCGTGCTGAACTCCGACACGACCGCCCCTTGCGGCCCGCCCTGGAACCAGTGCCAGGTCTCCGGCATGAGCGTGTACTGGTCGCCAGGTTTCAGCACGATCTCGTGCCAGACGGTGTAGGTGTCGGCGCGGTGCGCGGGCGGCTTGGCTTTGGGATTGGGCGTCGGGTCGCCGGGCACGTACAGGTACACTTCGCCCCAGCGACAGCGGAAGGTCTCTTCCTTGCCCGGCTCGCCGTTCACGGGCGGGTGGAAATGCTGCGGGCAGGTCTGGCCCGGCAGCAGGATGAGTTCTTTGGCGCAGACGCGCTCCGTGTTGACGTAGACGACCAGCGCCAGCCCGGTCTGCTCATATTCGCCCAGCCCCAGGTCGGCGATCTCGATGTTCGCCGCTTCTTCGGGCGTGAGGACGATGCCCGCCCTGTCCAGGTACTCCTGGGCGACGCGCTGCCATTTGAGGACTTCTTGGCGTTTCATGGCTTCCCCTTGCAGGTATAGTCTCCAGAGGTCGGTACGCTGCTGTACAGGCAGAGTATACGGGAGAGCGATGGCTGGGGCAAGAGCCTCGTCCGCCAGTGCTACAGGCGTTCCCCCGCCAGACTTCCGAAGTTTTCGGAGACTTCGGAAGTCTGTTCTGCACCTCTGTAGGGGCGCATTGCAATACGCCCTACGGGACTTATCTCGCTCGGCGTCAAGTGAGTCGCCGACAACCTCTACATGTACCGTTCTTTTCCCCGGCGTGGAAGGCCCGCGCCATGTGCGGTACACTTGCCCGCGACCGTCCGCACAGCCCTTCGTCTGCGCGCTGTGCGACGCGACCGGAGCGATGACCACCAACGATCTGCCACCCGTCCCGCAGACTGGCGTTCCCCCGCTGGCCCTGCCGCCCGATCAGGAGCAGCGGCTGCTGGCCCGCCGCCGCAAAGACGACCAGTCCGATCCTTTCGCCAGCGACCCGGACGACGGAATCCGTCGCCTGGGGCGGCTGGCGCTGCGCCGCGAGGTCCCGCATCCCTACGACTACCTGGCGCTTGGCGACCTATGCGCGCGGCGCTCGCTGGTCGAGGGCGAGGGGCGGCTGCTGATCTTCTACGCAGGCAAGGCGCTCTACGCCTACCGGCGCGCCGCTGACCTGGTCCCGCCGGATAGCTCCGACGGCGACTTGGCGCGTCTCGCTTACGATGCCTATGTGGGCTGGCTGTTGCAGGTGGCGCGCGCCGTGCCCACCCGCCGCAACATCGCGGTCGCGCTGTGGGCGGTCGCCGAAGCTGACGCCCAGGGGCGCGTCGATGGCCTGCGCGACGAAGCGCAGGTGCTGGCGCTGTGGTACGTCTCGCCGCCCCCCGGCGACAGCACCCCGCTGCCCGATCCCACGCCGCCCCCGCACGAGGAGCACGCCACCGCCATCTACCCCGAAGAACTGGCCACGAACGCCGGCGAGAGCCTGGAGATGGGGTCGGCGCTGCTGTCGCTGGCCGTGCCGGAGCACGAGGTGGCGATCCACGAGACGCGCTCCGACAAGTCCGAAGTGTTCCGCCTGGAGCTTGAGGCGACGGTGGCCAGCCCCGCGCCACTGGATGCGCTCGTCCCGCCCGCCCGCCACAGGGAGGGCGCCGACTTCGACTTCGGCGACCGCATAGACGGGCGCTATGAGGTGGCCCAGGTGCTGCGCGGCGGCATGGGCATCGTCTACCTGTGCTACGACCACGAAGAGCGGCAGTCGGTCGCCATCAAGACCTTCCAGAGCCGCCTGCTGACCAACGAGACCGCCGTCGCCCGCTTCACGCAGGAAGCGCGCACCTGGATCATGCTGGAAAAGCACCGGCATATCGTCCAGGCGCGGCGCGTGCAGAAGTTCGAGGGACGCCCGCACATCATCCTGGAGCATATTACTGGCCCGGAAGGGCTTGGCCCCGACCTGCGCAGCTGGATTCGCCACAACCGCATTGACCTGCGCCAGGCGCTGGACTTCGCCCTGCAGATCGCGCTGGGGATGCAGCACGCCACGCGGCGCGTGCCCGGCCTGGTGCACCGCGACCTGAAACCGGCCAATATTCTCGTCCGGCACGACGGCATCGCCAAAGTGACGGACTTCGGGCTGGTGCGCTCGATTGAGGCCGAGCAGGCAGCGGAAACCGACGGCGGCGCGGAGCAGGTCGTGACCGGCCTGACGCGCGTCGGGGCGGTGGTCGGCACGCCGCCCTATATGTCGCCGGAGCAGTGCCGCGCGGAGGCCGTTGACCCGCGCTCCGATATCTACGCCTTCGGCTGCGTGCTGTTTGAGATGCTCACCGGGCGGGTGGTCTTCGACGCCAAGCTGCTCACCGAGTGGGTGCACGCGCACCTCAACCTGGCCCCAGCCTTTCCTGAGTCGGCGGCGGGCGTGCCTCAGCCGGTCAAGGACCTGGCGCTGGCCTGCCTGGCTAAAAACCCTGCCGCCCGTCCGCAGACCTGGGGCGAGGTCGTGGAGACCCTGGCCACGCTGATCGAGAAAGTGACCGGCGCGCCGCCCAGCTACGACCAGGACGGGCCGGAGCTGGAAGTCCGCGAGCTGATGGACAAGGGCTACAGCCTGACCGAGCTGGGCTTCGCGGAAGAGGCGCTGGTTGCCTACGAGCGCGTGCTGGAGATTGAGCCGGAGTCGGCCTGGGCCTGGGCGCGCAAAGGGCGGACGCTGCGCCTGCTGGGTCGCTACGACGAGTCCCTGGCCGCTTACGACCGGGCGCTCGAACTCAACCCGCGCTTCGCCTGGGCCTGGACGGGCAAGGGCCAGGTGTTGGAGCGATTGGGTAACCTGGAGCGGGCGCTGGCCGCTCACCAGACGGCCACCGGTCTGCAGCCGGGCAACGTCTGGGCGTGGTACAACCAGGCGGAAGTGCTCTACACCCGCCACGACTATGACGGGGCGATGGGCGTGCTCGACCGCGCGCTGGCCATTGACCCGCACCACGCCGAAAGCTGGGCCAAGCGCGGCCAGGTGCTGCGCGCCCTGGATCGCCACCTGGAGGCGCTCAACGCCTACAACCGCGCCCTGGAACTGAACCCGCCCTACGCCTGGGCCTGGAACGGCAAGGGGCTGGCGCTCAAGGCGCTGGGGCGGCTGCCGGAGGCGCTGGAGGCCTTCCAGCAGGCGGCGCGCCACCAGCCTGGCGAAGTCTGGCACTGGTACAACCAGGCCGAGATGCTCGTCGAGATGGGTCGCTACGCCGAGGCGCTCGCTCCCACCCAGCAGGCGACGCGCGTCGCACCGGGCCATGCCTACTCGTGGGCCAAGCTCGGCCAGGTGCTGCGCTACCTGGATCGCTACCCGGAGGCGCTGGCCGCCTACGACCAGGCTCTGACGCTCAAGCCCGACTACGCCTGGGCGGTCAACGGCAAGGGAATCGTGCTGGAGCGGTTGGGCCGCTTTGAGGAGGCGCTGGCCATGTACCACCGCGCCGCCGAGATCGCCCCTGGCGACGTGTGGCACTGGTACAACCAGGGCAACCTGCTCATCCTGCAGAACCGTTTCGCCGAGGCCATTCCCCTGCTGGAGCGCGCCACGCAGATCAGCCCGGATCACGCGCGCAGTTGGGCGCGGCTGGGCAACGCCTGCCGCCAGGCCGACCGGCCCCGCGAGGCGCTCAAGCTGCTGGCGCGAGCGGTCGAATTGGAGCCGGAGTATGGCTGGGCCTGGAATGAGCGCGGCGTCACGCTGGAAATGCTGGGCCGCCACGAGGAAGCGGTGGACGCTTACCAGCGCGCCGCCGACACCGAGCCGGATAACCCGCTCTACTGGTACAACAAGGGCGACACGCTGGTGTTGCTCAAACGCTACGGCGAGGCGATTGACGCGCTGCAGCGCGCCCTGGAGGCCGATCCGCGCTACGTGCGCGCCTGGGCCAAACAGGGCCAGGCGCTGCGCCGTCTGGGGCGCTTTGAGGAGGCGCTGGCCAGCTACAGCCGCGCCGTCGAGCTGGCTCCCGACTACGCCTGGGCGTGGAACGGGCGCGGGCTGGCGCTCAGCGCGCTGGGTCGTCACGAGGAGGCGCTGACCTGCTTCAAGCAGGCGGCGGCCTACCAGCCAGACGACGTGTGGTTCTGGTACAACCAGGCCGATGAGCTAATTGTCATGCACCGCTATGAGGATGCGCTCGCCCCGCTGGAGCGCGCACTGCGCCTCAACCGCGATCACGCCGAAAGCTGGGGCAAGCGCGGCCAGGCGCTGCGCCGCCTGGGGCGCAGCAAGGAGGCGGTCGCCGCCTACGACCGCGCGCTGCGACTGGAGCCGGGCTACGCCTGGGCGTGGAACGGGCGCGGCCTGGCCCTGGAAGCATTGGGCCGTCGCGAGGAGGCGCTGCTTTCCTATGAGCGTGCCGCGCAGGAAGACCCGTCCACTGTGTGGTACTGGATCAACCAGATCGAGCCGCTGCTGGCTCTGGGGCGGGTGGAGCAGGCGCTGGCTGTGATTGACACGGCATTGTCCCTCGCGCCGGAAAGCGACTCCGCCTGGGCGCGCAAAGGGCAGGTGTTGCGGCGGCTGGATCGCCACGAGGACGCGCTGTACGCCTACGAGCGCGCGCTGAGTATCGCCCCGGAGTACGGCTGGGCGTGGAACGGCAAGGGCCTGGCCTTCGCCGCGCTGGAACGGTGGGAAGAGGCGCTGACCTGCTACGTGCGGGCGACGGATGTCGCGCCGGGCGATGTGTGGTTCTGGCACAATCGGGGCGAGGCGCTGCTGCGCCTGGGACGTTGGGACGAGGCGGTGAGCGCCTTCAGCCGCGCGCTGGAGATTGACCCGTCGCACCGGCCCTCGCGCGACAAGCGCACCGAGGCGCGCCGCCTGCTGGCCGGGGAAGACGAGTGATGTGGGGGAGGGGATGCGCGTGACCGAGATTCTGATCGCCCTGATGAGCGGCCCACAGGACGGGGCCTTGCTGACCTTTGAGACGTTCCTGGACTCCGGCAAGCCGACGGAGATCACCTTCGGGCGGCGCGAAGACTGCGACGTGTGCCTGAGCTACGACAGCCAGGTATCGCGCGAGCACGCCGTGCTCACCTATGACGGCGAGCGGTTCTGGCTGGAGGACCTGCACAGCACCAACGGGACGTATGTCGGCGAGGAGAAGATCAC
>CAYNHD010000196.1:0-7798 GCA_964396775.1 uncultured Thermoflexus sp.
CGCTGGTCGCCGATGCGAACGTCGGGCCGAACTGGGCGGAGATGGAGCGGTGGGGGCGCGGGTGAGGCCCGCCTCGGTTTCCCCCGCTCCGGCAGAGCCAGAGAGGGGGACTTGAATACAGCGCCCCCCGCCCCAGATACCTTCTGGGGCGCTTCGTTTGCCATGCTCTCACCCCACGCTTAAGCTACGCTTGCCGTAAGGTTATGAGTTTCAAACGATCCTTCAGGGGGGATGCTTGTATAATGTTAATTAACATCTATGGGCTTAATAGAAAATGCTGATCGGCAATATCTGAGACGAAGAAGGAGTGGAGTGCAATGCGTGTCAGATGGGTTTCTCTCATTGTGCTGCTTGGCCTGGTGCTGGCGCTGGCCTATGCGCCCCAGGCCGGGCAGGTTCAGGCGGCGGGCGAGCAGTGGCTCGTCAAAGACCGCATCTCGTCGGGCTGTTTCAGCGGCCAGACGGGCTTTGAGGTGGAGTTTCGCAACCTGACGCCGGGCGAGCGGTACTACGCCGATACCATCGTCAAGGACTTCGCTGGCGTCGTCTACATGGACGAGTATTTCTCAGATATCGCGCCGGCCTCGCCCCCCTTCGATAACGACTGGTTTGTTTACGACCTCAACGACCGCGGCCTGCAGACCGGCTCGTTCCCCCTGCCCGCAGGGCAAACCCTGACGCTGGTCGTCACGCTGCGTAATAAGAATCAGGTGCCGCTGTGGACGACCACCGTGAACTTCACCTGCGACGCCGACGATTTCGCCGTGACGAGCATCCCCGGCTGCGACCAGTACATGCCAATCTCGGCGACTTCGGTGGTGGGCTCCTTCGTGCTCGACGCGCCGCTCTACTGGGCACCTGGTGAGCTTGTCCAGCCCTATACCACCATCCCGGCAGGCAACACCGCCTGGGTGCTGGGCACGGATGCGACTGGCGCGTACTACAAGATCGTGTGGGTGTGCGACGTGCTCTACGTGCCGCGTGGCACGATGGGGCCGAACTTCGACGCCGTGTGGGGCGGCAGGGCGCTGCCGACCACCAACGGCCAATAGCCCCCAAACCGGGTGCGTGCGAAAGTTGCCAGCGACTCGCCTGGCACAGGAGCATTGACCTCACCCCCAGCCTTGCTGCGCTCAGCTTGCCCCCTCTCCGCCGGCGGAGAGGGGGCGGTGAGGCGCGTTCGCGCCGAGCGGGGGTGAGGTAAACCAGAGCGCAGCAGAGGGATCGTTGCACCAGGGGCGCTTCACAATACGCCCCAGACTTCCGAAGCTTCCAAAACTTCGGAAGTCTCGCCCCTACGCCTGGCGCTGGAAAGTCAGGAAGCGCGCAATCTCGCGGTCGCTCAGGTCGCGCGGCGGGGCCGCGAAATAGTAGCCGTCCGCCCACAACGGCTGCCCGAAGGCCAGGTCGGGGAACTCGCCGGCGCTGCGCTGCGCGGTCGCGGCCATCAGCCGGGCGATGGCGTGGTCAGGGTGAACCTTCTGCGGCACATCGAGCGAGACCAGCACGTACTCCGTCTGCACGTCGAGCGCCAGCACCCGCCAGCGATCCGCTTCCGCCGCGTCCACAATCCACCCCCTGAGCGAGTCGGCGAATTCGCCGCGCAGTTCCAGGCGGGTGTCATGAGGAACCCACAGGCAGGTATAGCCCGTGTACGGCCCCTCGTCGGCCTGCGGGGCAGCGTCCTGGGCGGGCGCGGCAGCTTCGGCTTTGGCGACAGCGGCGACGACCGGCTCGGCGGCAAGCCCCTCTGGACGGCGGGGCCTGGTGCGTGCGGCTGGCGCTTCTTCGTCCGCAGCGGGCAGTTCGGCCATCAGGTTGAGCGACTCACCAAGCCGGCGCGCCTGGCGGCGGATGGTGCGCAGGGGGGTGTTGGTGCCGAAGACCATGCTCAGCGTCATGTCCGCCTCGACGCGGGTGCTGTAGAGCAGGAATTCGCCCGCGTCCGGCAGGGCCACATAGCGGATCAGCGCGTCAGAGGCGACAGGGCTGGTGTGCCACGCCGCGTCCACCGTGCTGAGCAGCCGCGCAATGGCCGCATTAGGCAGGTCGCCGGCGCTGGCCAGCAGCCGCCCCGGACGGCTGAGCATGGTCGCCTGCGCCGAGCTTTCCAGCGAGTACTGGGTCAGGCGCAGCGCCGTCTGTGCGATGTCCGCTTCGCCGGCGTCCTCGCCCTGTTCCAGGGGAGCAGCCGCCATTTCCGCCGTTTCCGGGGGAGAGGGGTGCTCTTCGGCGGCGAACAGAGGCGTGGAGGGCGCGGGCAGGGGCGCTTCGGCAGGCTGCTCCTCGCTGGCGCTGATTTCGTCCCAGTCCGGCCCTGGCGGAGCCATGTCTGGCAGCGGCTCGTCGCGCGGCGCGGGCGCGAACGACTCCGCCGCTTCCGCCTGCTCTGGGGTCTCTTCGGGCGCAAAACCAGCTGGCCCGGCGTCGGGCGGCTCGGCGAAGTCCCAGGCGTCCTGGCGCACCCCGGCATAGAATAGCTCGGCGACATTGGCCTCCGACGCATAGGCATCTGCCGCCGTTTGCGCGGTGTCGGCCAGGTCGCGCAGTTCGTCGGGGAAAACCTCCTCGCCGGGTGCCGACGCCTCTGGTGCGGCGAAGATCGCGTCGAGGTCGAGGGCTGCCGCGTCGGGGTAAGCGTCTGGCCGGGAAGCAGGGCGCGTGTCTGCCAGCGACAGCTGTGGCTCACCGCCCTCGACCCCCTCCATCTCGTCGAAGATCGTCTCCAGGTCGCGCGCGCCGCCAAGCCCCGCGTCGGTGTCCCACGACGGCAGCGGCTTGAGCCGGGGGCGCTCCGGTTGCAGCGGAGGAAGCTGCTCTTCGATCTGCTCTAGAAGCTGCGTGAGCGAGAAGTCGTCGCCATCTTCGGCGCTGGCGACCGCGGCGAGCGCCGCCGTAGCCGGGTAATGGCGCGAGTCCTGTGGCAAGACCGGCGGCTCCCCGAACGACTCGAACGACTCGGCCCGCGCCATGTCGTCCACTTCGTCCAGCGGAGCAGCGGCCTCGCGCTCGTAGCCGGCCAGCCAGGCCGGGCTGTCGTCGCCAGGCGGCGCTTCGGGCGCGAGCTGGCCGGCGTCGCCTGGCGCGGTGGGCGTGCCAGGGGACGGGGAGTAGGCTGGCTCGTCGTAGTCTTCGTCGCCCACTTCCTCACCGGCCAGGGCAGCCAGCACGCCCTCGAAGGATGGCTCGAACAAGCCGTCAATGACATCGGCGATGGTCGTGTCGTCCGTCGGCTCGTCCGGCGGCTGCGCCTCGTCCAGGACGGGCGGTCCCGCGCGCCGGATCGCGTCGAGCACGTAGTCTATGGCCGCGCCGCTGTCGGCAAGCTGCCCGGCCTGGTCGCTGTCGGCAGCGATGGAAGCCAGCAACTCGTCAAGCCGCGTGCGCCGTTGTTGGGCAGCGTCGCGCGGGCGCAGCGACTCGACCAGATCGTGGAAGGCGCGGTCGTCTGGCGAACGCTCGTACTCCTCTGGCGACGAGCGGGCCACTGCATCGAGCACGTCACCGAACTCGCCGGGGTCGTGCTCGATGTAGTCGGCAGCCAGGAATTCGCGCAGGCTCTCCAGGTCAGGCGACAGCGCGTCCTCATGCTGGGCGGGCGGCTCTTCGAGGCGGGCAGAGCGCTCTGACCAGGCGCGCGCATCGAGCAACGTCTCCAGCGAGTCGGTGCCCGCCAGCTTGCGCGTTTCTTCAGGCTCTTCTTCGTCATCCAGCACGCGCGTTTCGGGCGGCTCCTCTGGGGTACCGAGCGGGCGCGTAGGCGGCGCTTCCTCCGACCAGGCCAACGGTATTGTCGCGCCAGGCTGATCCTCCGCGTCCCAGGGCAAGGGCCGGGTGTGGGGCAGTTCCTCGGCCTGAGGAGGTGCACTATTCAGCGGGGTGATGGTCTCCCAGTCCTCACTCTGATCGTCCTGAAGACGGCCAAGCTGCCCCGTCTGGATGCGTTCAAAGACCTCGAACTCAGTCAGCAGGTTGTCCCCCTCTAGTGGCGGCGACTCCATCTCCTCGCCGACCAGCGCCTCGTCCGGCATCTCGTCCAGCATGTCATCCGGCATCTCGTCCGGCTCGCCGAACTCATCCAGGTCTTGCAGTCCCTGGCGAATCTGGGCGCGCTCCTCCGCGCTGAAAAGCTCGGTGGGACGGCGCTCGTGCGCCGCCGGCGCGGCCTGCTCGCCAGGTTCGTCGGGCGAGAGCGCGTCCGGGGCGCGCGCCAGCGGTTGGACGACGGATGGCATCTCCGGCGGGGCGAACTCGTCGCGGGCTATGCCGTCCGGCGGCGCGATAACCGGCCCCTCGACGCCGCCAATGAGATCGCGCAGGAAGGCGATCAGTTCGCGCGCCGCAAACGGCTTGGCCAGCAGGCCCTGCACGTCCATCACCTGGGCACGCTCAAGCTGTTCCGCATCGTCCGACATCAGGATCACGGGCAGGTCCGGCCTGATCTGGCGGATCAGGTCCACCAGCGCCTGGGGATCAATGTCGGCCAGCTCGCAGTCCAGCAGGACGGCGTGATACTGGCTGTGCAACAGTGCCTCCTGCGCCGCCTGGCCGTTGGCCGCCAGGTTAACGCGGAACTGGCCTGTGCTTTCCAGCGCCTGCTTGAGCGTGACGATAAACGAGATATTGGCGTCAATGAGCAGAAGACGTGTGATCATGGTCGGCCCGCCCGGTCCTGGGTAGTGTGTGTACTTCGATTGTACTGCGAGCCAGGATGGGGGGCAATCCGCTGGGGTGTGGTGCACGGTGGGAACGAGATTCCTGAACCGCAGAGGCGCAGAGAGCGCAGAGAAGAGCTATGAGATTCTTTGCTCCGCGCGCGCCGCGCCTCTGCGGTGACGTTTCCCCTCAGAACCCAATTGCGCCCAACCCGGCCTTTTCACGCCGGTCTTCTCAGGCTACAATGGGGCCGCTAAGGGTCAAGGTGCGCACACAGCTTTTTACCAACCCGCACCTGCCAGCAGGGACATTCTTGATATGGCGCGTATAGTGCTGATAATGTTGTTTGACGACGTAGACACGCTAGACTTCTCCGGCCCGCTGGAAGTGTTCTCGATCACCGGCCAGCGCGCTACCGGCCCGGTACCCTTCTCTGTCACGACCGTTGCCGAGCGCCAGCTTCCGCCGGTGACGACGCGCAGCGGGCTGCGCATCACGCCCTACTACACCTACGCTAACGCCCCTCAAGCCGACATCCTGATCGTCCCCGGCGGGCTGGGTGCGCGCCACGAGCGGCACAACCCGGTCACCGTCAACTTCATCCGGCAGCAGGCGAGCGGCGCTGAGCTGGTGTTCTCCGTGTGCACAGGGGCGCTGCTGCTCGGCGCGGCGGGGCTGCTGGACGGGCTGCGGGCCACCACCCATCACCGCGCGCTGGACGAACTGGCCGAAACCGCGCCGGCCTGCTCCATTGTGCGCGGCGTGCGCTACGTGGACAACGGGAAAATCATCACCTCCGCTGGCATCACCGCCGGCATTGACACGGCGCTCTACATCGTCAGCCGCCTGACCAACCTCGACACGGCGCTGGAGACTGCCCGGCACCTGGAGTACCGCTGGCAGCCGGAGTGAGCGCGGGCGTTGCTGCACTGAGCCGGGGCCAGAGCGAGACTCCAGACTTCCAAAGTTTCCGAAAACTTCGGAAGTCTATTTCTGCGCCCCCCATCCCAAAGCAGGGGTCTACGAACAACCTGTTGCCAGGGGAGGTCATGACTACTCGGTGAACGCCTCCCCCCTCAATCCCCCCTCCAGCGGAGCTAGAGGGGGGACGATCTGGCGGGCGGCTCTCCCCTTCCCCTAGCTCGGCTGGGGGAAGGGGCCGGGGGATAGGGGCGTTCTGGCAATCGCCCAACAACTTGTTCGTGGACCCCCAAAGCAGCCGCCCGGCGAGGATTGTCGCTATAATAGGGAGCATCGTCCGTAGTTCGCTGCAACAACGCACAGGTGGTGCCCTATGGTCAAGCACAGCTACCGGGTGTTTACGCTCGCCTTCACGTTGATGATGGTGCTGGCGCTGCTACCCCTGGACTTTTCCCGCGCTGACAACTCAGGCGGCTCCCTGGCTGGTCTGCCGGGCCAGACCGAGCCGGTTACCAGCTACTGGCTGGACTCCGGCGTGATCGCCACGCTGGACCCGCAGCTTGTTACCGATGCCGTGTCCATTGACTACATCGAGAACCTGTTCCTCGGCCTGACCAACGCCAACCCGCTCACCCCCGGCCAGGTGGACCCGGAACTGGCCACGTCCTGGACGATCAGCGACGATGGCCTGGTCTGGACGTTCACCGTGCGCGACGACGTGCCCTGGGTGCGCTGGGACCCGGCCAAGCACCGGGCCAGCATCCTGCGCATGGTGACCGCCGGCGACATCGAGTACGGCATCAAGCGGGCCTGCGACCCCCGCGTTGAGTCGGAATACGGCTACGTCGTGGCGGGCACAGTGGCCGGCTGCGCCGACGCCCTGGCGATTGGCCCGGCCCAGTTCACCGACGCCGACCGCGATCTCGTCCAGGTGAGCGCGCCCGACGACACCACGCTGCAGGTGACGCTCAACTTCCCGGCGAGCTACTTCCTCAGCCAGACGACGATGTGGGTCTTCCGCCCGGTACCCCAGGAGATCGTCGAGCAGTACGGCGACGAGTGGACACGGCTGGGCGCGCTGACCACCAACGGCCCCTTCGTCATTGACGAGCTAAGCTCCACGCGGCGCGTCCTGCTGCGCAACCCGCACATCCCCGCCGACCTGGTTGGCCCCGGCAATGTCGAGCGCCTGATCATCTCCACCGCCGAGGATGCTGGCTCCGCTTTCGACCAGTACGAGCGCGACCTGATTGACCAGACGGGCGTGCCCACCACCCAGGTGCAGGGCATCCTCGCCGATCCCGCCTACGCTGCCGAGCTTCACCAGGTCTTCAGCCCGTCCGTCTTCTACATGGGCTTCGCCTTCGACAAATCGCCGACCGACAACGTGCACGTCCGCCGCGCCTTCTCAGCAGTGGTAGACCGCAACGCTTTCATCCGCGACGTGCAAGACAACCTGGGCGTCCCCATGATTCACTTCACCCCGCCCGGCATGTTCGGCGCGCCGCCCCACGACCAGATCGGCGTCGGCTACGACCCGGACTACGCCCGCGCGCAGATGGCCGAGGCCGGCTATCCTGACTGCGCAGGTTTCCCCGCGATGGAGATCGCCGCTTTCCCTGGCGGCGTGGACTGGGCCGTATTCCTGATCAACGCCCTGGAGCGCGAACTGGACTGCGACCCCAACCTGTTTACCATCGAGCAGTACGCCTTCGAGAGGCTGATTGACGCCGTTTCCTACCGCCAGGACGCCGCCGACCGCCCGCATATGTGGACGTTGGGCTGGAGTCCCGACTACAACGACGCCAATAACTGGGTCAACGACGTGCTGGGCTGCGCATCGCTGCACAACGACACGAAACGCCCCTGCTCGGAGGTAGACGACCTGATCCGCGCAGCGGCGAGCGAGAGCGACCCCGACACACGCATCGCCCAGTATGCCCAGATCGAGGAGATGTTCTTCGGGGCGGACGGCCTGGTTCCGGTCATCCCGCTGAACATGCCCGTCGGCTACGTGCTGCACAAGCCCTGGTTCAGCGCGCCGGTGGAGACGGACGGCATCTACGGCGGCGAGCACTACGACTACTACACGGTGGACCAAGCGGCGCAGTTAGCGGCGCGCGGCGGGTAAGGTGTGGGTGTATTGCGCCCCCGTAGGGGCGTATTGCGATACGCCCCATGCGCATCAAGTGAAGGCTTCCGGGTGCGTGGTATGGGCACA
>CAYNHD010000197.1:0-7745 GCA_964396775.1 uncultured Thermoflexus sp.
AACCAGCGGTCCAAGTCCCCCTCTCCAGCAGAGCTAGAGAGGGGGATTGAGGGGGAGAGAACTGCACAGCCAGGCTTAAACTGACGCATATGGGGCGTATGGCCATACGCCCCTACGGGACCTTACCTCGCCCGGCGTCAAGCGAGTCGCTGACAACCCTTGCACGCACCGGCGCGGAGAATAGCAGCGCCAGCTGGACATGAAAATCGCGTGAAAACAGGCCCCTGGCGGTTGTTTCGCCACAGTGGTGCCGCTAGAATGGCGTTAACAGTGACCGGTGAGCCAGAGAGGAGGGGAAGATCAGCATGCCCCTCAACATCGAAGCCATCTCCGCTTCAGACGCCTTGTATTACCGCTTCTCAGGGCAGATCACGCACGACGATCTGGACAGCGCCCAAGACGCCGAAGCGTCCTGTTTCGCGCTGCTCGACGAAGACCAGCGCATCACAGTGATCGCCGACATGTCCGGCCTGCACACGATCAGCGCGGAGCTGTTCCCGCGCCTGCAAAACCTGCGCATGGTGCGCGACCGCCGCGTGTGCCGCGTGATCGTGGTTGGAGCCAACCCCTATCTGCGCGCGCTGGCGCTCAGCCTGGGCAGCTTCGACAGCCCCCACCACTTCTTCATCTTCCGCCCGACCCTGGCCGACGCCCTGCAAAGCATCGAGCAGAACGCCAGCGTCTAGCCCCCGGCTTGTCCCTGCGGGAACCGCACAAAGACCAGCATATCGCGCAGCGTGCCATCTACGCCGCGCGCAGTGTTGCGACGGCGCGCTTCCAGCGCGTACCCCGCGCGCCTGGCGACGGCGGCGCTGCGCGTGTTGTCCACGTCGCAGCGAATCTCCAGGCGCTGCGCGCCCAGGTGCTCGAAGGCGAACCGCGTGATTGCGCGCACCGCCTCGGTGATATAGCCCTGGCCGCTGAGACTGCTGCGACACCAGTAGCCGATCTCCATGCGCGGCACCGACCAGTCAACGCGGTGCAGCCCGCTGGCCCCCACGAAGAACCCGTCCGACTGCCGCCAGAGCGTGAGCATGAAATCCTCGCGCCGCACCCAGTCGGCGGCTTTGCGGCGGCACAGCGTCTCTGTGTCGGCAACCGAAGGCGGGGGCTGCGCCCAGAGCATCCAGGGCTGCAACTCTGCCAGCGACTCCACAATCGCCGCGTTGATCGCCGGGCCGTCGCCGGGGCGCGGCGGGCGGATCAGCAGCCGCTCCGTCGTGAACTGGTCGGGGAAATCGAGCAATGTGGGGTTGGAGTGCCCGGCCATACGCCTAGCCTTTGTTTGCACACATGAAGATAGCCCAGCAGGGTGGAGCAAGGACTGGAGAGAAATCCGGCTGCTGGGCAATAGATAACGAATGCTTAGTCACATAGACTCGCGGACGCTCTAGTTCCAGGATATCTCACCCTTCGAATAGAGTTCCTGGCCACCGGTCGGTTTGAACCACACGTCATAATGAAAGGCGCAATAGTTTGGATCACTGAAGAGATCGCGATAGTCATACAAGATCGGCTCATGATGACGGTATATGAACGCCCAGTCGTAGGTGACGGCCAGACCGCGAAACTCATGCAGACTGAACTCGGCTTTGCTCACGCCCATCACCTTCTCTAGTTTCCGCCATCCCAGACCGGATCGGCGTAGATAAAGCTTCAGTCGAAAAGTCCCGTCAGCCGTTGTCTGTCTGCCTGCTTCATCCGCAAGGATGATGGCAATGGCAAATCCTCGGTGCTCCTTCTTGCTGAACAACCCTCCCCCATCCGGGCGCTTGATGACAGTAGGTCCATCCAGCCATCCAAACGTCGAGCGGATATAGGTCGGAGGGGTGTCTGGACGAACTGCCGTATGGGGCTGGCCTGCCAGCGGCTTTCCACAATACATGCAGAAGACGCTATCATCTGGAATGGCCTTGCCACAAGACGAGCAGTACATAGGCTATGACTCCTGTTCACTCACCCTTAACCAAGTACACAAGTGGTTATCTCTTGTGCTCGCGGCACTGTTGATGCCTGCTTCGGTGGTCACATTGCGCGCATCCTCTTCTTGTAGGATGGCAGAACCCCAACAAGCGCGTTTCACAGCGCGCGGTGGATCGCCTCGACTAGCGCGCCGGAGCGCACAACCTCGATCAGCGCATCCAGGTAGGGGTGCATGGCCACGTCGCGGCGTAGCGGGCGCAGCGGATGGCCCGGCGCGATCTCCACTGTCCGCAGGAAGTCCAGCGCCGCCGCCGTGCCGTGCCCCAGACGAGCGTCCGGCTGCTGCTCCAGCCGCAGAGACAACGCCTGGAACGCGCACAGCAGTTCGATGGCGATCACCGCCTGGGCGTTGCGGGCGATCTCCGCCGCGCCGCGCGCCGCGATGGTGCTCATCGAGACGTGATCCTCGCGGTTGGCGCTGCTGGGAATGCTGTCCACGCTGGCCGGGTGCGCCAGCACCTTGCTCTCGCTGACCAGCGCCGCCGCCGTGTACTGAGCCAGCATCAGGCCGCTGTTCAGCCCTTCCTCGCCCCGCGGATCGATGACCAGGAACGGCGGCAGCCCCCGGTTGAGCCGCCCGTCGAGCAGCATGAACGTCCGCCGCTCGGCAATGCTCGCCAGATCGGTCAGGACGATCTTCAGGAAGTCCAGCGCGTAGCCAACCGGCGCGCCGTGAAAGTTGCTGCCGGAGACCGCTTTGCTGGCACGCGGCAAGTGCAGCGGCCCCTCCTCGTCCAGGAAGATGAGCGGGTTGTCGGTCACCGCGTTGATCTCGCGCGTCAGCACACCCTCGACATGGCGCAGCGTGTCGAGCACCGCCCCGAGCACCGTCGGGGCGGCGCGCAGGCAGTAGGGGTCTTGCGGCGGCTCTTCGGCGGGGTCGAGGTCCACGTCGGCGTCGCCGCGCGCTAGCGTGCTGCCTTCCAGCAGCCGGTAGACGAAGCGGGCGACCTGCGCCTGTCCTTCGTGGCCACGCACGGCGTGCAGGTGGGGCAGAAAAGCGTCGCGGAAGCCGCGCAGCGCCTCGACCGACAGCGCCAGCGCGATCTCGGCGGCGGCCAGCGTGTGAAAGGCGTCGTGCCAGGCCAGCACGCCGACTCCGGCGCTGACCGCCGTGCCGTTGATCAGAGCCACGCCCTCCTTCGCGCCGAGTTCCACGCGGGGGATGCCCGCCGCGGCCATCGCCTCCGCCCCGTCCAGCAGCGCGCCCCCCCAGAACGCCTGACCGTTCGCGCCGGGGTGCGGCTCCTCGCCGGGCAAGGGCGCGCTGAGCACCAGCGCCAGGTGCGCCAGCGGCGCGAGATCGCCGGACGCGCCGAGCGATCCCTGGGCGGGCATGGCCGGCACCACGCCCCGGTTGAGCATGGCGACCAGCGTGTTGATCACCGTCCGGCGCACGCCGCTGTAGCCCTGGGCGAGCGTGTTGGCGCGGATGAGCATGGCCGCGCGCGCAGCGTCCGGCGGCAGATACGGCCCCGTGCCGACGGTGTGGCTGAGCAGCAGGTTGCGGCTGAGCTGCGCCGCTTCTTGCGGGTGGCGGAAGATAGCCCGCCCGGCGTTGTCGCCGAAGCCGGTGTTCACGCCGTAGATGGCGCGCGGGGGGCGACCTTCGGCGTCAGCCTGCTCGATCTCCTGCATCGCCTGGCAGACCCAGGCGGCGCCGCGCGCGATTCGCTCCAGGCGGGCGGCCAGGTCGCTGCCCGGCGGAGCCGACTCCGGCAGCGGTTGGACAGGAGCACCCTGGCGGGCGACGCGCACGACATCGCCGATGGTCAGCGCGCGCTCGCCCAGGGCCAGCGCCCCCATAGGGTGATGCTCTGAATGCATAAGGGCCTCTTTCTAAAGGGGAAAGAAAAGCATTGTCGGCAATGTTGCAGATGACATCTGATTGACCTCACCCCCGGCCTCGCTATGCTCGGCCTTTCCCCCTCTCCGCTGGCGGAGAGGGGGCGGCGAGGCGTGTTAGCGCCGAGCGGCGGTGAGGTAAAGCGAAAAGCCGCCCCAGACCAACCGTAATGCCCGTCTGCGCCCAGACCCTCGCCCCCAGGAGACGCGACTCACGACTCCCCACTCCCGACTCACTCACCCCAGCGAGCTATCGTCAGGGACGCCCTCCTCCCAGAAAGTGAACAACGCGCCGACCGAACGCCCCTCGTGGTTGCACAGAATGCCGTCGCCCAGCACCGACGCAACCGAGAGATTGGTCAGCCGGGCCAATCCTTCCTCGGCGTGCGGCGCGTAGACGGTATCCGTGCAGACGATCTCGCCGATGTCTTCCTGCGCGTTCAGGTGCTCGATGGCGTTGCCGGTGAACAGGCCGTGCGTGCAGGCCAGGCAAAACTCCGTCGTGCCGTTCTCGCGCAGCACGTTCATCATCTCGATCATCGTCGCGCCAGTGGCGATCTCGTCGTCCACGATGATCGCGCGCCGCGACGAGACTCCCGTGCCCAGCACCGCGCTGATCTCCACCTCCGTGTCCGTCAGGCGAATCTTGGTGCCAATCGCCAGCGGCAGCCCCAGGGCTGCGGCCAGCTTGGAGGCCGGCTTGGCGTAGCCCACGTCGGGCGAGACGATGACCGTATCGGTCAAGTCTTCCTTCTTGAAGTGATCTACCAGCACACGCAGGCTGGTCAGGTGATCGAGCGGGACATCGAAAAAGCCGTGCACCTGGGGCGAGTGCAGCGTCATGGCGATCACGCGGTCGGCGCCCGCCGCCTCGATAAGCTGCGCGACCAGCTTGGCCGTGATGCTGATGCGCGGCGCGTCTTTCTTGTCCGAGCGGCCATAGGCAAAGTAGGGGATCACCGCCGTGACCCGCCGGGCGTCGCCGTGCCGGGCGATGTCAATCATCATCAGCATCTGCATGAGGTGCCGGTGCACTGGCCGGGTGAGCGACTGGACAATGTAAACGTCCTTGCTGCGCACGCTCTCGCCAAGCTGGATGCGCAGCGTGCCGTGGCTGAAACGGCGAATGCTGGTCGGGCGCAGTGGAACGCCAAGATAGTCGCAGATGCGCCGCGCCAGCGGCTCATTCGACGTTCCAGAGAAGATGAACAGGTCATCGGCGGTCACGCTCGTCCTCCTTCGATGCTGAGCGGCATTCCTGCCTGCTCCTACTTTACCGCCTGGCGACAAATGCGCAAGGGGGCGGGGCGCGCGCCGAGACTCCGAACCGCAGAGGCGCAGAGAGCGCAGAGAAGAGCAAAGTATCTTCCGTAGAGTTCTTCTCTGCGTCCTCTGCGTCTCGGCGGTGATCCTCTGCCCCCGAACCTGTATGTGCCCGCCCCGGTAGCGCCCTGCTATCGGTGGAGTATAATCGCTGATCAGGCAAGGGTGCTTTGAAGGGACTACCGGGGGACACCATGACCGTTCGTACCATCCGCTGGCCGGAAGAACGAGACGCCATCCTCGACCACGTTCGCCTGGCCTACGGGCCGGACGAATACGAGCAGGTTGCGGCATGGTATGGCACTCTGCCCACTTTCGATCCGGCGGATTGCTTCGTCATTGACGGCGACCGCCCCGGCGAGATGGCCGCGCACGCGAATCTCGTCCCGCGCCTGTTCCAGATCGGGGAAAGCCCGCTGCCCACCGCCGAGATCAGCCTGCTGAGCGTCCTGGAACCGTACCAGGGGCGCGGCTACGAAGAGATGCTGCTGGAGGCGCTGCACCGGCGCATGTCCGAGCGTGAGTTCGCGCTGGGCATGAGCTTTGGCGACCCGCTGCTTTTCGAGGCGTCGCAGTACGAGTACGCGGTGGGCCTCTACCTGACCAATTTTGAATCGGAGATCAGCCTGGAACAGGCGCTGAGAGCAGGCTCGTGGAGCAGCGGGCACAGCTACGAGCGGCGCATGGGCGACCGGTTGGGCGCGCGCAACAGCGAGGTCACGGTGCGCCGCTACTACAGCGGCGACCTGCCGGCCGTCCAGGCGCTCTACAACGAGGCGTGCGCGCGCGGCCACTACTGCCTGGCCCGCGACGAGGAGCTATGGGCCTGGCAGATCGAGCACCTGATGCGCACGGGCCGCAACGACCCGGATGATTTCCTGGTCGCCGAGACCGACGGGCGGCTGGTGGCCTACGCCCGCCTGATCAGCCAGGGGCCGGTGAACGTCTTCCGCGACACCAACGCCACGCGCTTCAATGTCATCGAGGCGGCGGGCGATCACCCGGACGCAGTTGAGGCGCTGCTGGCGCAGATCGCGCACACGGCCCAAACGCTCAACGTCGAGCGCGTCGGCCTGTTCGTCCACCCGCAGAGCGCCTTCATGCAGCACGCCCTGGTACGCGGTGCCCGCCTGCGCCACTTCACTGGGGCGGCGTTGCTGCGCCTGCACAACCTGGCGCTGGCGCTCTATTTGCTGGAGCCGACGCTCGAATCGCGCCGCCTCAACAGCCGCTTTGCCCCGCGCCCCTACCGCCTGGTGATCACCACCGAACACGACCAGGCGGAGGTCTTCCTGGGCATGGGCGAGCCAGAGGTCGTCGAGCTAGAGGTGCCGTCCACGTCGCTCGTCCGGCTGTTCACTGGCTGGTACGGCATTGACAACCTGACGATAGGCTACAACGAGCGGCACGCCGACCTGCTGCGCGTGCTTTTTCCCCGGCGCGATCCGAAGATCGGGTTGGCCGATCTGTTGTAGTTGTAGAGGTTGTTGGTTATTGGTTTTCAGTTTTCAGTGATCAGTAGGTGCTCTTATTCACTGATCACTGAAAACTGACAACTGATCACTGACCACCTTCACAGTGTCAGATTAGGCGTGAGTGCTTACGTCTTCCGCTGATCGCTGAGTGTGGCACACAGAGGAACGAGCGCATGTCTCAAATCACCGTGCGACAGGCTACACTGGCCGACGCAGCCAGCATCACCGCCCTGCACAACGCGACCATCGCCGCCTGGACGCGCCGCCTGCCCTCTGGCGAAATGGTGCCAGCGGAGTATGGCGATCTGACGCTTTTCGAGCGATGGCTGGTCGGCGGCCCCTGGGCCAGCATTGAAATGTGCGCCGTCCACCTGGCCAACCTGCTGCGCGGCAGCGACGGCATTCCCCTCGTCGCCGAAGTGGATGGGCGAGTCGGCGCAGAAGCCGAGATTTTCATCGGGCGCGAGCCAGAACCGTTCGGTTTCCACATCAACATCCCCAAACTGACCGTCCATCCCGACTACGCCGACTCCGGCGTGAGCAGCGCCCTGCTGACCTACATCCAGCAGATCGGCGAAGCGATCCGCTGCAAGCGGCTGACGGTTGCCGACGGTGAAGCGCAGGCCCCCCTTCTCGAACATCACCGCTTCAGCCGCACGCACAGCGGGCAGCAGATCGTCCTGCCCGCGCGCGAGGGGCGCGTCTTCTATCAGGCGAGCGACCTCAAGTCCTTCGACCCGTCGCTGATCGAGGGCTGGCACATGCCGTTGGGCCGCTACCAGAGCGCCCGCCAGGAATGGGATCGCCTGCCACCCGGATTCTGGAACAGCGTGCCGGAGATCGTCGAGACGGAGAGCGACCGGCTGCACTTCGTGGTCACCGGGCACGAGGCTTATGCGCTGATGCAGCAGGACCGCGATCTCCCCACGCGCGTGCACGCCTTTGTGTGGAGCAAGCGCCCGGTCAAGGGTCTGCTGATCATGACGCTGTGCGACTGGGCGCAGCGCCACGACTACAGCGAGGTCGTCTCCTTCGCCTGGGACTTCACCCTCCCCCTGCTGGAAATGGACTTCAAGCGCGAGGGGGCGGTGCAATACCTCTACAGCCGGATGCTGTGAG
>CAYNHD010000198.1:0-7689 GCA_964396775.1 uncultured Thermoflexus sp.
CGAGGCGCGTTAGCGCCGAGCGGGGGTGAGGCTACGTAGAGGCGGCGCTCAGCCCCGCCCTGGGCGCGGCAGAGCAGCGCCCCCTACTGCCTGGCAGGTTGTGTTCACACTCCTATACCCAAGTCCTTGTCATTGCCAGGGCAAGCATGTATTATCTGCGAGCATTCTCGAATGGTATGCGCTCACTGCGAGCCAGTCGCGTACCGTCCCCCGCAGAATGTGATCGGTTGGCGGGAAGGGCCAGGTGAACCCACTGCGCCGCAACGCGCAACCTTCGCAGCGCCGGGACGTATTTGATCTCGGTCGCTGGCACATTCTGGCTTCCACATGCACACTCAAAGCTGCCCTGGTGGGCTGCCAGGCAGGGATAAAGGAGAAAGGCTCGATGGCCGAAGCATTTATCCAGATCAACAATCTGGTCAAAACCTTCGACACGCCGGCAGGGCCGCTGAACGTCCTGCGCGGCATTGACGTGGAGATTCACAAGGGAGACTTTGTGGCTTTGCTCGGTCCGTCGGGCAGCGGCAAGACGACCTTCCTCAACATGCTCACGGCAGTGGATGCGCCGACCTCCGGCGACATCCTGGTGGGCGGCGTGCCCATCACCCAGGTGCCGCAGCGCAAGCTGACCAAGTGGCGCGCGCGCAACGTGGGCATTGTCTTCCAGTTCTTCCAGCTTCTGCCCACGCTCAGCGTGCTGGAAAACGTGGTCGCCCCGATGGACTTCGCCAACGTGTGGAAGCCGCGCGAGCGCAAAGAGATCGCCCTCAAGCTACTCGACCGCTTTGGAATCAAAGACCAGGCGTTCAAGACGCCGGATATGCTCTCTGGCGGGCAGCAGCAGCGTGTGGCCCTGGCGCGCGCCCTGGCCAACAACCCGCCGCTGGTGGTCGGCGACGAGCCGACTGGCAACCTCGACCGCATGAGCGCCACCAACGTGTTCGACTTTTTCCAGCAGCTTGCCGATCGCGGCACAACGGTGATCATCGTGACGCACGACCGCGAGCTGATTCACAACGTGCCCAAAGTCTTTGAGCTGGTAGACGGCACCATCGGCCAGACGACGCTGGAAGCGGCAGCGCGCCGGCGCACGGCGGAGCTACGCGCCACGCGCACGCGCCTGGCGACGCGCGGTTAGCAGGCTGTGGAGGAGTGGGGAATCATGATTAAGACTCGTGGCAAGAAAATTATCCGCGACATCCTGTCGCGTAAAGGGCGCACCGCCCTGGTTGCCATCAGCATCCTGATCGGCGTGTTCGGCGCGGTGACGCTCATCTCCGCCAACGACCTGCTGGTGCGGCAAATCCGCGCCGATGTCAATCCCGACGAGATCGCCATGACCCGGCTGTATGTGACCGTGCCCGCAGCGGGCACCGATGTCACGACCGAGGCCGGTGAAGACCAGGTGCTCGACCTGATCCGCAACCGCCGGGCGATCCCCGGTGTGACGCGCATCGAGGGCCAGGTGACGGTGCCGGTTTTTTGGCAGGAGGCCGGTGGCGAGCGTTACCGCGAAGCCGACCTGATGGCTTTCTCTGAACCGTTTGGCGAGATTCAGCTTGAGCCGATGCGCCTGGTCGAGGGCGAGTGGCCGCAGCCCAGCCAGAACCAGATCGCGCTGGAACGGCGCATGGCGGACGAATACGGCCTGGGCCTGGGCGACACCCTCACCTTCCGCACCCCTGGCTCCGAGCAGGCCGGCGACCCCTGGACGGTCTCGGCCATTGTCTTCCACCCCTATTGGGTTACGGTGGGCGACAACCAGAACCGGCCTGAACGCCGTCTCTATGCCAACCTGGACGATGCGCGGCGGATCGTGCCGTTCTCTGGCTTCAACTCCTTCTACCTGCGCTATATTGACACCGAAACCGGCGAGAACCAGGCCGACCGGCTGATGGAAGTAGTTGCTGAGCGGACCAACTACATCCCCGTGTTGTACTGGCTGGACAACCCGGACGATTACTTCCTGATCGGCGAAGTGGCCGAGGTCACCAGCGTCCTCAACATGCTGGCCGTGGTGGCCCTGGTCGTGTCTGGCTTCCTGGTCATGAACGTGGTCAACACCATCGTCGTCGAGCAGAAGCGGCAGATCGGCGTGATGAAATCGCTGGGCGCGACCCGCCTGGACAACTTCATCATCTACGCTGGCATCGCCCTGGTCTACGGCATTCTGGGGACGATCCCTGGCGTGATCCTGGGCGTGATCGTCGGCGGGGCGATGGCCCAGAGCGTGGCCCCGTTCGCCTTCACGCTGATTGAGGGTTTCAAGGTCTCGCCGGTGGGCGTGATCGTCGGCGCGGCGATGGGCCTCTTCGTGCCGGTCGCTGCCGCGTTCGTGCCCGTCTTCAACGGGACGCGCGTGACGATCATGGACGCCATGACCGATCTGGGCATTGCGGGTACGTGGGGGCGGGGCCTGAGCGCCCGCGTGATCAAGGCGCTGCCGGTGCCGATCACCATCCGCCAGGCGCTGAGCAACGTCGTGCAGAAGAAAGGCCGCCTGGCCCTGACCGTGATCACGCTGACGCTAGCTGCGTCCGCGTTCATGGGCGTCTTCGCCATGTTCACCCTGATCAACGCTGAGATCAACAACGTCTTCGAGACGATCAACTATCAGATCATGGCCATTCCCAGCGAGGCGCAGGACTTCACCCAGGTCTCGCAGCGCATCAACAGCGTGGAGGGCGTCGAAGGCGTCTATCCAGGGGCGGGCTTCCTGGTGCGCCTGTTCGACCTGAGCGGGACCGAGATCAGTATCGGCGCGGGCTTCCAGGGCAGCGACGAGCTGCAGGCGCTCGGCTATGACCCGCGAACGCCAGCGGCTGACCTGACCTACGACAGCGGCACCGGTTGGGAGGGCGACCCAGAGCGCGAGGGCGTGGTGCTGACCACGCCGGCCGCCGACTCTGTTGGCAAGACGACGGGCGACCGCATCGTGGTGTCGGCGGGCGGGCGCACGGGCGAATACGAGATCATCGGCGTTGCCTCGTATCCGTTCCCCCTCGTCTTCATGAACTGGGAAGACCTATCCCGCCAGGCCGGTTTTGTGTTGGGCGACGCAGGCACTCCTGATGACCCGTCTGACGACCCGCCGCTGCCCACCGGCTACCTGGTGGCGGTGAGCGCCGAAAACCCCAGCGCCGCTGAGGTGGACGACGTGATCGCCGACATCTCCGACACACTGCTCGCTGGTGGCGTGACGGCCAGCTTCGTCAACCAGGTGGAGCAGCAAGAGCAGATTACCGACGGCATCCTGGTCTTCAATATGATCTTCCAGATCACCTCGGCGGTGATGGCCGCCGTAGGAGCCATCGGCCTGCTGACGACCCTTTCGATGGCTGTCTACGAGCGCCAGAAAGAGATCGGCGTGATGCGCTCGATTGGCGCGGGGTCGGGCACCATCGTCACGCAGTTCCTGGTGGAGGGCATTCTGATCGGCGTGCTGGCCTGGGTGCTCGCCATCCCGCTGAGCTACCTGCTGGCCGTCAGCCTGCTGAACGGGCTGGGCTTCGCCGACTTCATCGAGTTCAGCTATCCGATCTGGGTGCTGGGCCTGGGGTTGGTGGGTATGATCATCGTGGCGACGGTCGCCAGCCTGTGGCCGTCCATCGCCGCTGCCCGGCGCACCGTGTCGGACATTCTACGCTACCAATAAGCGCGCGAACAATCAGCGTGTGGGAGAAAACAGATCATGGGCAACGCGCATAACGGATCCGTCATCTCGCTGCAAGGCGTCGAGAAGGTCTACAAGACTAAGGCCGGCCCGCTCAAGGTGCTGAAGGGTGTGAACCTGGAGATCAAAGAGGGCGAGTTCGTGGCCATTGTCGGGCCGTCGGGCAGCGGCAAGAGCACGCTGATCAACATGATCACCGGCATTGACCGCCCCACCTCTGGCGAGGTCTTCGTCGCCGGCCAGCGCCTGACGAACCTGAGCGAAAACCAGGTCGCCAAGTGGCGCGGGCGCAATGTGGGCGTCGTCTTCCAGTTCTTCCAGCTTCTGCCCACGCTTACCGTGTTGGAGAACGTGATGATGCCCATGCACTACACGGGCACCTTTCGCGGCAAGCGCAAAGAGCGGGCGATGGAGCTGCTGGAGATGGTAGACCTGCCCGACGTGGCTCACAAATACCCCAGCCAGATTTCGGGCGGGCAGCAGCAGCGCGCGGCCATCGCCCGCGCCCTGGCCAACCACCCGAAGGTGCTCGTGGGCGACGAGCCGACGGGCAACCTCGATGCAGTCTCGGCGGGCCTGGTCTTCGCCATGTTCGAAGACCTGGTGGCCCAGGGCACGACCATCGTCATGGTCACCCACGACCGCGACCTGGCCGGGCAGATTCCGCGCGTCGAAGAGGTGCGCGACGGGCAGTTGGTGGCGCAGGAGGAGATTGACCGTCGCCTGGTGGCGGGCCGCGACTGATCGCCGGCAGGGAGGGTGTGCGAACGGCATGTTAGGGACTGGCTACTTGGTTGCTGAGATTGCCCCCCGTCCCCCGGCTCGCAAATGAGTGTGTGCAAAGATTGTCAGTGACTCGCTTGACGCCGAACAAGACAAGGCCCGTAGGGGCGTATTGCAATACGCCCCTACGGGGGCGCAGCAGGGCAGCGCCCCTACCGGAAGCCATTCCAACTGTCAGTCTTTGCCATGCATAAGGGAGGAGGGCTGATGCGGATCACGGAGCGTCTTCACAACGGCATTACCGTCTTCGTCCTCGAAGGGCGCGTGGACAGCGTGGGGGCTGGCGAGATGGACGCCGTGCTCCAGGCTGCCGTCGGCGAGGGCAAGCATAAGATCGTGCTCGATATGGCGGGCGTCACGTACATCAACAGCGCGGGGCTGCGCACGCTGGCCGACATCCTTACGCGCAACCGCGCCAACGACGGCGACCTGCGCCTGGTATCGCTCACCCCAAAGGTTGAGCGCGTCTTCAAGATCATTGGCTTCGACCGCTTCTTCGATCACTACGAGTCGGTTGAGGCCGCGCTGACTGGCTTGTGAGCGCCTCTTGAAGGGGTCGCCATCTACACTCCGCGATAACAGGTTTCGGAAGTCTCCCCGGACTTCCGAAGTCCTAGGAACTCCTGCGTTATGATTCCGGCGCGCTTGTCCCCGGATGAGCGCAGTATCCGGCTCAGCGGCGTGGGCTGTGGTTGGCGGCAGGCGTTGCGCCGGTGATGATCATCGCTGCGCACGGCTTACCTCTCTCCACAACGGCGGGGGCGACGAGGCGCGTTAGTGCCGAGCGAGGGGGAGGGTAACCAGGGCGCAGCCAGCTACCTGCCGGATTTTTGCACACCCTTTTGAGTTGATTTCTCGATAACATATGTCGTAACATATGAAGAGGTATCATAGACAAAGCGCGATCAACGCGCTGCGGAAAAGGGAGATGTGCCATGAACCGTCGCAGTATGATCATTGTGCTGGCAGGGTTTGTCGTTGGGCTGTTAACCGGCATGGTTCTGGTGAGCACCAGCGAGGATTTGAGCGATTCGCTGCTTGGAGCACCAGGCGATGGCAAGAAGGACAAGAAAGACTTTGCCTACTTCCAGGTGCCGCTGGCCGACATCGAGGAGTGGCTGGTTGAGTACTACCCGGATACCACCGAAGACCTAAAGCTGACGGTGGACACCATGGCCAAGTTCGTTGACGACGAGGCGCTGTTCGACCGCGATTTCGCGCTCGTCGAAGAGGACATCAGCTACCTGCTGCCCTATGTCTACGGCGCGCTGACCGGGCTGGAGGAAGAAGACCTGGCTGAGCCGGAGAACCTGAAGATTGACGAGGAGAGCGAGTTCTCGCTGTGCGTGGCGCTCGATGACGACCCCTACATGGGGGCCACCATGTATCTCTACCTCACCGTGCCCAAAGAGCAGCTTGAGGACATGGAGATTCCCAAAGAGTGGGAAGAACTCAAGGAAGCCAAGACGAACGTGATCTACTGGACGCTCCTCGGCTGCTTCCCAGAACTGGAAAAACCGGACAAGGAAGCAGAGCCAGAGTAGGCTTCTGAGAGGCCGTTTGAGAGGTATCTTTACCCCCTCCCCGGCCCTTCCCCCGCAAGCGAGGGAAGGGAGAAAGGACTGCTCTTGAAATCCCTCCCCGCAGGCGGGGAGGGACTTAGGGTGGGGTTGCAGGCCTTTTCAAAACAGATTGTGCACACACTCCGAACCTATGTATTGTCGCCGCCGCCGCAATCGTTTAAGATTGGATAGGGGTTACGAGTGACGCAGGAGAGAAGGTGATGGCGGAAACGATAGAGAACGGGGTGAACGCCGACGCGCCGGTTGAACAGCGCCTGCAGAGCCTGATCGAGAACCTGTCCTCATACATCGAGTATTATCACGGTGGGTGGTGCCGCCTGGTGTCCTTCGACGGCAAGGTGGCCCGCGTCGAGCTAGGCGGGGCCTGCGAAGGCTGCCCGCTTTCGCTGAACACGCTGCATGGCTGGATCGCCGGGACGGTGCGCCAGTTTTTCCCCGACATCACCATCGAGGAAGCGCCGCCGCAACGCTAACCCGCGGGCGCGCCAGGAGTGCCCCTTACGCTCTGCCGCCGGGCAGGGCGTTCGTTTTTCTCGCTGGAACCAGGGGGCGGCAAGCCCGCCCGCGCCGCTCTATCTGATCGTTGACCACTGACCGCTGATGACTGTCTTGAGGGCACACGATGCGCAACTGGCTGCTATTCTGGGGGCTGGGCCTCATCTGGGGATCGTCGTTCCTGTTGATCAAAGTGGCTGTGGACGCTTTTGGCCCGCTGCCGCTGGTATCGCTGCGGATCGGGCTGGCGGCGGCATTCATGGCCGTTTTCCTGCGCGTCACCAGACGCCGCTGGCCAACCAACCCCCGCGAGCGGGCAGCCCTGCTCTTTGTCGGCGTGGCGAACACTGCCGTGCCCTTCTCGCTGATCACCTGGGGCGAGCAGGACATTGACAGCGGCCTGGCGACCGTGCTCAACGCAACGGTGCCCCTCTTTACGCTGGTCATCGCCCATGTGGGCCTGCCCGACGAGCGCATCACCCCTCAGAAGGTGCTGGGCCTGGTGTTGGGCTTTGCGGGCGTGGCCCTGCTGGCCAGCCGCAGCTCCGACTCCAGCAGCCCCAACCCGCTGGCGGGTCAGGTCGCTGTGCTGGCTGCATCGGCCTGCTACGCCATGTCAGCGGTCGTCATCCGCCGCTACCTGCGCGGCGTAGACCCCTACACCATCGCTGGCGGCTCGTTGATCATCGGCGGTGTGCTGATCGTCGCCGTCACGTTGGCCGCCGCGCCGCTGCCCGCCGTTGCCGACCTGGGTGCGCAGGACGTGCTGGCCGTGGTGACACTGGCCCTGGTCAACACGGTGCTGGCTTACTTCCTGTTCTACACGCTGATCTCCACCTGGGGCGCGACGCGCACCACGCTGGTCACCTATGTGATGCCGCCCGTCGGGGTGACGTTGGGCGCACTGTTCCTCGACGAGGCAGTGGACTGGAAGATCATCGTGGGCGCGGCGATGATCCTGGCTGGCGTGGTGGTCGTCAACTGGCACAGGCAGCGGGTGAGCCAGCCGGCGGCAGTGGAGGCGAGGTAGGGGCCGCACACCCTAATAGCCTCACCCCCGCTCGGCGCGGGGGCGCCGCGCCGCCCCCGCGCCACACCGTCGAGGCTTTACCCACCAGTGCCCCGAGCCCCCAGCCCCATCCCCCGCGCGGCGCG